>JBHHUV010000290.1:0-3890 GCA_046754005.1 Phycisphaerae bacterium
TCCATTGTTGAAACGATCGGATGGATGCCGGCTATTGTCCATCCACTGATCCCGCACCCGGTCCAACCGTTTTCCCAATTCAACGTCCAGTCGCCGAATCACCGACGGCCAGACCGACCACCGTTCAGGATCTTCGAGCGTCTTCAGGAGCGTTTGATCAGGATACCGAAATGTGTTGGCCAGCAGCCCGTACACGGAGCTCCGGGCGTGGGCAACTTCGGCCTCATTTGTTTCCCATGTTGTTGTCATATTCAATTCCACTCTATTCCACTCTCACCGGTCTGATCCGGCGAGAATCGAGATCAAATCGAGTTCGCATGTTTTGACGGGCGAACATACACGGGTTCCTCGACCTGGGTTCGAAAGATTTCCTTGCCCTTGCGGTTGAAGGCGATGACGGTGTCGTTGTACATGGCGAATGGCTTGCCGTGATACTCCGTCTCGTAGACCTTGGGGCCTTCCTCGATTTCGTATCGCGCGATAATCTGGTTTGAGCGGCGGAACAACTGAAGGACGGCCAGCAATTCTCGATCGGGCGCCTTGTATCGATCGATGGCTCGTTTCACACCGGGGCCGAACATCTGCTCCAGATAGTCGACGGGAACCCATCGGGGGGGGATGTAATAGCCGTTCGGCTCGGTACCCAGTTGCGGATAGAGCGGGAGCGCGACCTTGGCGACGTGGACCAGGTAGTAGAGCGGGTTGTGGCGATCCTCGATCCAGGCATTATCTTTGTCTACATTAACCAGCCCCTGCATGCGCACCTGGCCGATGCAGGCCGCCATACAGCGGGTCTCCATTGGTGAACCGGCCGTCTCCGGATCCTTGCCCTCGACGCGCGGGTAACACGCGATGCATTTTTCACTGGTGCGCGTGGTGCCGCGATACAGCGATTTTTTATAGGGGCAGGCCTCCACGCACTTGCGATAGCCCCGGCACTCCTTCTGGTCGATCAGCACAATTCCGTCCTCTTCCCGCTTGTAGATCGCCGTGCGTGGGCAGGCGGCCAGGCAGGCGGGATAGGAACAGTGGTTGCAGAGCCGGGCCAGGTAGTAGAACCAGGCCTTGTGTTTCTTCCCGCCGGACAAATCCTCGCCGCCACCAAAATCCATCGGCGCCGATTGACCCTTCTGCGGAGTGTCTTCATATATATTGGGGAAGCGCCATTCTTCGTCGCTCGGCAGATAGCCAAGCACCTGATTGGGTTGTCCACCGCGAGAGACGAACTCGGGCGACTCGAAGACACCCTTTCCCGTGAACATGCCATAGGGCTTTTTGGGATCGCCGTTCGGGCTGCCGGTCCAGCGCTGGGCGTCTGGATTCGCCTGTTCGAGCAGATCGAGGATCTTGACATCCCAGTGCTGCGGGTATCCGCCATAGGGCTTCGTCTCAACGTTGGTCCACCACATGTGCTCCTGTCCCTTGGAAAAGGTCCAGGTGCTCTTGCAGGCCATGGTGCAGGTCTGACAGCCGATGCACCGATTAATGTTGATGACGAAGGCGAACTGCTCCTTCGGCGATGCTTGTTTGTAGGGATATTTCATTCGACGACCGAGTTGCCAGTTATAGACGGAAGGCATGTCTCTCTCCTACGTTTCCAAGATTGGGAGGCTGATCTCATTTTCCGTTATATGAGTGCTTGAACTCCGGGCCGTTCGCGGCCCTCTCAATCGAATCTGCTCGTCCAGCATTTTCAGAATTTCAGCCTCACCCAATTCCTGATAGGCCATGAATGGACCGGCATATCCTGAAGTTTGAAACAATTTCAATAATCGCTCGCGATCGAAACCCATCCGCAGAAATTCCTCGATGAAGCACTCGGCCATCTCACGGTGGGCGTCGGCATTATCCGTCTCGACGGAGACGCCGTGCAGTGTCAGGGGATCGGTCGGATCGGGATCTTCATACGGCATCGTTCATTCCTTCTTTGTGTCGATTCCTACTGTACAGGCGGTCGGCGTGCGAGAACCCGGCTTCTCTGTTCGAAAAGAAGAAGAAGAGACCGGCGGGACGCCGATGCTCCCCATCTGCAATCATGCAAGGAGTGGGGCACTAGATGTCCTCGAACTCGGTTTCCTCGCCGGTGTCGTAGTCGCCGACGAAACCGCCGGCGAGGTATCGCTTCATCACGTCGTTTTCATTGCTCGGGGTCAATCCCGTCGTCGCCGGGGCCCAGATGCCCTTGCCGCCGAGACCGCCGTCCTCGGCCTTGACGACGCGGACGAGCGTCTCCTTCGGCACGGTGTTGATCGCGTGGTTGTCGGCTTCGCCGCCGAAGAAGAAGCTCATATAGACCTTCTTTTTGTGGAAGAGCGTGTCGGTCTGGTGCATCGGCATGTGCCAGTTGCGCGTGACGCTCTGCTGGGAGCCATATCGAAGATTGGCCTGATAGCCGTCCTCGGACAATGCTCGACCGTCCTTGCGGGTCTCGTGGGCCTTGACGCTCTTCTCGGTGGCGATGTACGGCGCATGCTTCATCATCACGACGTTGTAGGGATAGGCCGGATTGAAGGTACACCGGAGCATCAGGCGCGAGACCTTGTAGAATGGATCGTCCGGTTTGGCGCCGCGATAGGGTCGATCGGCCGGGTTGGCGTCTACGTAGACGTAATCCCCATCGTTGATGCCGAGGTCTTTCGCGGTACGTGGGTTGATATGCATCTGGTGTTCGCCCACATACGGACTTCGCCGGTCCATGCGGTGGGGATCGCCGAAATTGCTGTCGTAGATCATGTGCCAATCGACAGTGCTCCACTGCGAATGGACACGGTGGCGGGTCTTGGGTGTCAGGCAGAAAAACTTGAAGCCGCGCTCCCAGAGGAAATTCTTGGTTTGCTTCACGGCTCTCCAGGGCATCTTGATGTTTCGCACCGTTCGCTCATCCCAGTGTTCGGCATCGGGCGCAATGCCGTAGTCATTGGGCCGAACATACGGATTGGTGGACACGATCACGTTCGGCAGATAAGGCGTCGCCTCTGGGCCCTCGCGGTGAATGATGAAGTTCTCGCCGTATTCGATGGCCTCGGGCACATCGGTGTAGGCATGGATACGCCCCGTGTCGGTGTGGAACGGTTCGTCGTCGTGAACCTGTTCCCAGAAGGGAATCCGCGGGTAGGTTCTAAACAGCATCAGCGCCGCGCCGGGCGTGCCGTACTTGCCGGCCATGATGTCGCTCAACTTGTAGCCAATCGTCGTCGTACAGGTATCGAGCAGACGTTGTATATAGATTCCCCGCTTCCCCTCGTGCTCGAATTTGAACATGTCATAGAAGCGGCGATCACCGATCAATTCGCCCACGGCCTTACCGATGCTTGCAATGATCGAAAGATCGTCCCGGGAATCAAAGACCGGCTTGATGCCGCCCTTCCAGATTTGAAGAAATGGGTTGGAACACGAGGCCGTGATCTCCAGATCCTCGAACTCCACCCAACTGTTCGCCGGCAGGCCGATATCGGCATACTGCACCGAGGCGGTCATCATAATGTCCTGGGCGATGATCATCTCGATGCCCGGGTTCACGTTTTTCAGCATGTCGTAGGCATGCTTCGCATTGTTGAACAGGTTGACGTTGTTGAAATGAAGCGTCTTGGTGGGCGTCGGCATGTGGGACTTGCCGGTGAAGCACTTTCGGCCATCCTTCGGTGTATCCACAATCAGCGGCATGTCTCCGTGGTTCCAATAGGCCGGCTCCTCGCCCTTGCAATGCCCCTTTACCTTTACCGCCTTACCGGGCGCCTTCTCATCCAAATTCAGATCGAAGGGATCTTCCGCCACCCAGCCCTTGCAGCCCGGACCGGTCATCTTGCTGCCCTGAAAAAGAGCGGCCTTGTAGTTGCCCGCCCACGCATGCACGCCGGCACCCTTCTGGCCCAGGTTTCCGGTCAGCATGA
>JBHHUV010000291.1:0-3865 GCA_046754005.1 Phycisphaerae bacterium
ACATCCATTCCATTGGCATAGACGATTCGTGTGTCATCGCAAAGCAGGTCCATCGAGTCTGAAATCCCCGTCCCCCCCGTGCCATATGATATGAACGCCGAGCGATCCTGCTCTTCTCCGCTGCGAATCCGAGCCTTCTGGACGTACTTTTCGCCCGCATTTCCCAGATAGAAACTAAGAGCGGGTGGTTCCGATGTCGTGTTGAGACTACAAAACAAGGGGTGTGAGACACATACACAACTCGTGAATCGGGGAATACGATGGGTGAAGGCAAACGGAGTGCCTTGCGGGTCGATTTCGACGGCCAGATTCGTCTCGAATTCCACGGCGCAAACGTCACGAGTGATGCCGGTCTGCTGGCCTACCGGGAACTCGATCAGGCATTGGGGCTGACGACGGAAGCCGAAGAGTTGGGGATCCACGATCCGCGCACCGGCCAGAACACGCGACACTCCCTGACTGCGATGCTGCGTCAATCGGTTTACAGCCGTCTGGCCGGTTACGAAGACACCAACGACGCCGACCGTCTGTCTGTCGATCCCGCGATGCGACGTATCGTCGGTGGTCGCGCCACCGAAAAGACGGCCGCCTCCACCAGTCAGGTCGGTCGTTTCGAGACCGACGTTCTTGCGGACTCGGACAACCTCACGAAACTGATGGAACTGTCGGGACGGTGGATTGATCAGGTGCACCGCCGCACGACGGTCAACGAGATCATTCTCGACATGGACAGTTCGGTCAGCCCAACGCATGGGCAACAGGAAGGAACGGCCTACAACGGCCACTTTGAATGCAAGTGCTACCACCCTCTGTTCTGCTTCAACCAGTTTGGCGATCTGGAACGAGCCGTACTGCGGGAAGGGCAGGTCCACAGTGCCGACGACTGGCGGAGTGTTTTGGAGCCGGTGGTCTCCCGTTATCGAGGAACGAAGAGGCGTTTCTTCCGTGGTGATGCGGCGTTCGCCAAACCGGAGATCTACGAGTTTCTGGAACAGGAGGGTTACCAGTACGTCATCCGCCTCCCAGCCAATGACGTGCTGTCCCGGGAGATCAGCGATCTGTTAACCCGGCCCGTGGGACGACCGCCGAACAAACCCGTCACGCGATACGGCGTGTTCCTGTACCGGGCCGAGAGTTGGAATCGCTATCGTCGTGTGGTTGCCAAAGTGGAATGGCACCGGAATGAACTGTTTCCCCGTGTCGGGTTTATCGTCACCAACATGGACACGGCTGCCGAGGATCGTGTGATCAGATTCTACAACGGTCGTGGCACCGCCGAGCAGTGGATCAAAGAGGGAAAGTATGCTCTGAAGTGGACGCGGCTGTCGTGTCACCGCTTCATCGCCAACCAGGTGCGGCTGCAACTGTTCGCGCTGGCGTACAACCTGGGCAACTTTCTGCGGCGGCTGGCATTGCCACAGGGCATTCGGCACTGGTCGTTGACCACGCTGCGGGACAAGCTGATCAAGATCGGGGCCAAGATTGTCCGTCATGCCCGCTACGTGACATTTCAAATGGCGGAAGTGGCGATTCCCCGGCGGCGTTTTCAACAGATCCTACGGCGGATCGAGCGGTTGAAAATGAAAAGACCGTTACCTGCACCAGGATAACGCTGTGCCTCGATACAGAATCGCCATTTTTGAAAACGAACGTGGGGACGGTGCGCTTCCAGCTTCGTTTTGCGGTACTTCTGAACGATTCAAGAGTGTCGGGAAAGGCAAGAATGGAGACAAGACATGGAATGTCACCCACACCGTGGTTATCATCGGCTCAACCGACCGTCGGTGCGGTCGGGATCAATTCCATCTGGGAAATGTCGGGTTATCGAGTCGAGCACCCTACTCAGTGCCATCGTCTGTTTCGGTGCCGCGGTCGGAACGGTCGCTTGCGTTATTAACTTCGTTAACCGACATTTCCCAGATGGATTCTGTCTTGACCGCACGAGTGGCCGGTTGATGCGATGATACCTTGAGACGGCCTCTCGTTCCACGAATTGGCCTCGTTTTCGCTCGTTTCAATACGCTTCTGGCCGCCGAAAAGGCCGCTCAAGAACCACCGTTGCGCACCGTCCCCGTTCTGCGTCTGTCTGATCGACGAAAACCGTACAGAGAACACCGCGTCATCCCGGTGCGAGTGATGCCGGAGTCATCCGCACCCGTCCGATTCGCCGTAGAATCTCAAGAAAGAGTTTACGAGGGATCGCCACCTCGGCCATCTGAAACGTGACATACCGGGCGTGACGGACGATCTTCGCCCCAATCTTGATCAACTTCTCTCGCAGTGTGGTCAGTGACCAGTGCTTCACACCCTGCGGCAGCGCCAGTCGCCTGAGAAAATTGGCCAGGTTATACGCCAGGGCGAATAACTGCAGCCGCACTTGATTGGCCAAAAAACGGCAGCAGGAGAGCCGCGTCCACTTCAGGGCGTACTTGCCTTCCTTGATCCACTGCTCGGCTGTGCCCCGCTGGTTGTAGAACTCCACCACATCTCCGGCCCACCACGGTAGGTTCGTCACGATGAAGCCGACGCGGGGATACAGTTCCCCTCGATGCCATTCGACCTTTGCGACAACCCGCCGCGGTTTGGTCCATGTGTTTGCCTGATACTCGAAACAGGTGAAGTACACGATTGGCTTCTTCGGCGGGCGACCGACGGGTCGTGTCAACAGATAGTCAATCTCGTCGCATAACACGTCGTTCGCCGGGAGACGGATGGCGTACCGATAGCCCTCCGCTTCCAGAAACTCGTAGATTTCCGGCTTGGCAAACCCGGCGTCGCCTCGGAAGAACCGTTTCTTTGTGTCCCGGTATCTCGCTATGACCGGCTCCAGCACGCTCCGCCAGTCGTCTGCACTGTGAACGTGCCCTTCCCGTAACAACGCCCGTTCCAAGTCACCGAACTGATTGAAGCAGAACAGAGGGTGGTAGCACTTGCATTCAAAGTGGCCGTTGTAGGTCGTGCCCTCCTGCTGGCCGTGCGTGGGACTGACGGAACTGTCCATGTCGAGAATGACTTCCGGCATTCGCTTTCGGCGACGCACCTGATCGATCCAACGACCCGACAGATCCATTAGCTTGGCAAGATTGTCTGAATCCGTGAGCACCTGCGTCTCGAAGCGACCAACCTGACTGCTGGATGCGGCTGTCTTTTCAGCCGCCCGACCTCCCACCACTCTCCGCATCGCAGGATCAACACACAGCCGTTCGGCGTCGTTGGTGTCTTCGTAACCGGCCAATCGGCTGTAGACCGATTGACGTAGCATTCCAGTCAGGTTGTGTCGCGTATTCTGGCCAGTGCGAGGATCAATCAGTCCCAGCTCTTCGATCTCCGCCGTCAGCCTCAGCGCCTCGTCGAGTTCGCGATAGGCCAGCAGACCGGCATCGCTCGTGACCTTCGCTCCATGGAATTCGAGCCGAATCTGTCCATCGAAATCGACCCGCAAGGCTTCCCGTTTGTCTTCACCCATCACGTATTCCCATCCCTGAGCCGCAAAGATTCGTTACACCTCTGGTTTTGTAGCCTCAAACGGACGCAAAGAACACCCATACCTAGAATTCATCTGGGAAATCCGGGTCAAAATCTCCTCGACATCGAGGATCACCATCAATTCGGAGTCCATCCGGAACACTCCCTCGAAGAAACGGCCATCGATGCCGTGTAGATTGGCTACCAGTGGGTCGATTTCATCGGATCGCGCAGTGACAACGTCGGCAATTCTATCGACGAGCAACCCGATGTGTTCGCCCATGGAATTGACGATGATATTTCTGCTATCCGATACCTTGGTGGTCCGTTCGATTTTCAAGACTTTGCAGAGATCGATCACGGTGACCACTTCACCGCGAAGATTGATAACGCCCTCTAC
>JBHHUV010000292.1:0-3862 GCA_046754005.1 Phycisphaerae bacterium
CCGCGTCTCGTCCTCGAAAATCGCGAACTGGCCAAGCTCAAGGGAACCTACGTCGATGCCCTGCCGGAGATGGTCAGCAACCGCACCGGCCGTATTCATCCGAGCTTTCATCAGACCGGGGCGATCACCGGTCGTCTTTCGTGCAGCGATCCGAATCTTCAGAACATCCCGATCCGCAGCGAGTTGGGTGCGCAGATCCGCCGGGCCTTCGTGCCGGGTGAATCGGGGAACGTCCTGATCAAGGCGGACTATTCGCAGATCGAGCTTCGCGTGTTGGCCCACTTCAGCCAGGACAAGGCCCTGATGGCCGCGTTTGCCGAGGATCGCGACATCCATGCCTTTGTCGCCTCCCAACTCGCGGGCATCCCGATCGACCAGGTTACCAAAGAGCAGCGATCGCGGGCCAAGACGGTCAACTTCGGGATTGTCTACGGCCAGTCGGCCTTCGGGCTTTCGCGTCAGACGGGTATGTCGATGAGCGAGGCGAAGGACTTCATCGCGTCTTATTTCGATCGATATCCGCGAATCCAGGGATTTCTGGATGAGTGCATCGAACAGGCACACCGACATCGCTACGTCAAGACAATGCTCGGTCGGAGGCGGCCGATCCCCGACATCGACTCGCGGAACGCCTCGGCCCGTGGGGCGGCTGAGCGGCTTGCGGCCAATACCGTCATCCAGGGTTCGGCGGCGGACCTGATCAAGCGGGCGATGATCCATATCGACAGACGCATTATCAGGGAGAAGCGGGCCGCTCGGATGCTATTGCAGGTGCATGACGAGCTGGTCTTCGAGGTGCCCGAGCGAGATGTCGCAGAAGAAGCGGCGATGATCGTCGAGGAGATGTCCACGGCGATTCCGCTGGAGGTGCCCGTCAAGGTCGACATCGCCGCCGGCTCGAACTGGCTGGATGTCGAGGAGATCATCGCTACTTAGAACAGTCCCCACCTACCGATGTTGCCGTTTCTGTCAGCAGCATGGGCCATGTGACTCGTCTGTAGCATCCCGGCGTGCCGGGAGTTGTGAACTGTTTCAGATATGCGGGTTTGATGTCGTACGCTGTCCGGTTAAAGAATAGACACGCGGCGCGAAGGCTTACGTCGGCGCGCCGCGTGTCGTGCGATCAGGTCTAGACCTGTTCGGGGATACTGATCGGTGTTGCACCCGGATTGTCGGGTATGCAAGGGCGGCCGAACAGTGGCAACATGGCGAGACAGGATGACAACAGCAGCGGCACGACACGACGTTTGATTTGCTTGAACATGGGCTGACACTCCTTATTGTTGGTGCGCTCCTGCGGGAGCGCGTTGCGAGGAGTTGCAAAAAGGGTAGCAAGCCTTGTGCCACAAACATGACATGGGGTGGAATGGCCCTGAACGGCTTGACAATCGACCCACTTGATCCCTTTTGAGTCGAATGTGGACAATAATTCACGAAGTGGACTCAATGGAAGTGTGTAAAACAACCCATTTATCGATTAATCCGAAGCGTGGGTTGTGCCAATCCAATGCACGGCGATTTCCACGTTGTACCATTCCGGATGAACGCCGAAGCGGGAAACCGTGAGAGTCTTTACGGGGCGGAGCAGGACGATCAGTTGTCGCAGGGCGCGGATGGGTTCGAGATCGCCGACCTTCACGTCCGGCTTTGGCGGTATGGGAATCGATAGTTGCAGGCGAGTTCCATCACGCAGTACCGCCAGATCAAACGATGGGGCATTACCCCGTTCCGCGTAGCGGTGCGCGATCTGCCGGGCGGGATTGCCCGCCTCCAACGGTTGGCCGTTGGCAGACTCGATGATGTCGCCGACGTGGAGGATACCCTCCGCGCGGGAATCGGGTTCTATCGTATGGACAATCGCCCGGCGCGGGTTCACCGGATCGTCCTTCAGCCCGACGCCGAGCCGTGACTGGCTTTCAAGCCGTTCCGCCGCCCACTGCTGCCACCACCGATCACGAAAGGCCGCCGGGTGATGCTTGAGAAGATAGCCGAGCCAGTTTTTGAGCATTCGGGCCAGTTCGGCGCCGTTGAGCATTGTCCATTCGACGATTTCGCCGTCCCGCTGGCGATCGGGGAGCACCCCCTTGGTTCGGATGTCGCCTTCGATGCGAATCGCCGCGCGCCGTTTCGCAAGGAGAATTCGTTCCACGTGCCGTCTGGAGGTGGACATGAGAATCCGGTCTTCGAGGGCGGCCCAGCACAACTCGATCCGTTCGAGAACCGGCAGGTCCAACCGTTTCGACAACACGTGGCCCAGTGGGACGGCGTGCAACTCGATGTTCCCGAGTGTATTCCGTTCGATCTCAATCGGCTCCACGGGTTTGCCGTGTTGCGTGGAGCTTGCTGACATCATCGTTGCAAAGGATCCGACAACGACGTCAAGCTGTTTGACCAGCCCTTCGGCGGCCTCCATCCGGACGACGGCGGTGACCGCGGGCAAGTGCATGTTGTGTGCATCAACAGTCGGTTTGGGTCCGACGACGATCGTCACCTGCGGGCCGAGCCGCTTGCCATCGAGCCCGTTCAGCATGTCGAAGAACATCTCGATGAGCGAGTTGTGATTGTCGGGGGTGTATCCGGTCGCCGAATTCTTGAAGAGACTTGGTCGCACGCTGCCCGACCAGGCGGCCAGCGTGTTCGAGGGCAGTGCGCGAACAAACTTCGCGTCCCAGGGTGCGTTGGATTCATTGGCATTGTCACGGTGTCCGTGGATTTCGCATCGAAGCTCGGAGTCGGTGAACGTCAGACCTGCAATCAGCCTGCGGCAACCTGCCAGGGCATATGGATCGCCCTCCGGCCAGCGCACAAAGACCAGACCGTCCGGTTCGTCAGGCAATCGGATGCGCAGTGAAGCGAACTCCGAACGACCGCGCAGGTTGGGGCCGCCCTTTCCCGAGAGCAGCAGGACGGTGCGGTCCCACAGGCCGTCGGGATCATCGGCCGGTCCGAAGACGAGCATCGTGTTCCAGATTGCCAGCTTGATGCCGCCGCCGATGACATACCGCTGAATGTCTCCATCGTCGGGAAGTCTGCGTTTGCGCCATTGTCGCAGCAGCCGTCGAACCTCGCCCGGATGCTCAAGCTCGGCGATGACCACACCATTCTTCCATCGGCTGGAGCTGATCGCGAAGAGTGCGGAGCGTTTGCCGAGGACGCGGCTGATCGCGGCATCCGAATTGAGACCGGGCAGGGCCTCCGAGGCGTTTCTTGCCGGTCGGGTCGTCGGGAAGCGTTCACCCTCGGCCAATTCGCGAACCGTGCGCCAGATTCCGAGGTTTCTAAAGCGACGTCGGATACTTTCCAAATCATTCAATTCAATATAAAAACCGACGTCGGGCGGAACGATCCGAAGCCAGTCGAGACGTGGTTCGGGGTTGGTCGAAGGTTCTTGTGCGAAGGTGGGAACGCATGGAACCAGGAAGGGAGCGGCAAGAAAAAACGCACCAATGGGGAGTCGATTCACATGCATGAAACATCATTGGGTAGATGCATCAGGGCCGTCCGCAAGGAAGCGGTAGGCTCGATATGGGAGCAGGTGGTTGCCCCATCGTTTCTCAAAGGCAAGGATGAGGAATAAGTTGACACGCTGAAAAAACCTTGTGCTTCCCGTTCATCTCACGCGAGAAGCAATTGAAAACAACAGTGCGCCCGTTCTCCGGGGTTGTTTGGCGCAGGGTGCATGCGTTTTCCAGGTCCGCAGATGTCGCATGCAGTGCGGGAAAACCCTACATCGGACTTGTGAGACGGATGGATTGTACCGCCCTTTCAGGGCTGAGTGAGTGTGGGCTGCTGACCCAGGGCGGCGCTGCGCGGCTTGACAGCCGCTTCGCTCTGCCCTGGGCTGACAAGTTGCGCCCCTTCG
>JBHHUV010000293.1:0-3856 GCA_046754005.1 Phycisphaerae bacterium
ACCATTCTGCTGATCGCGCTTTTGTAACTCCTCGAGGGCCCGCAACCCCGGTCCGAAGACCGGTTTGGGCTAGGTCCGCTTTCGCTCGCCGCTACTTACGGAGTCTCGGTTGATTTCCTTTCCTGCAGGTACTTAGATGTTTCAGTTCCCTGCGTTAGCCCCGACACACTATGCATTCATGTGCCGGTGACGCCACTTATTGGGTGACGCCGGGTTTCCCCATTCAGACATCTCCGGATCAACGCTCGTTTGCCAACTCCCCGAAGCTTTTCGCAGGCTACCACGTCTTTCATCGCCTCTGGACGCCTAGGCATCCACCATGTACCCTTAACGAACTTGGTCACATCGATGAATCGCTGCCGAAACCACTTTTCGATTATCACGCATGCTGCACGTGAGAACCGATTCGCGATACCAAACATCGACACGATGCACTCAAGCCGCCGTCGGCGCTCAATCTTCAGCTTCCACGCTCCGATTACTCGAACACGCAGCCGCCAAAGACCGAGTATTTTCCACTAGGTCTTGTGATTCAAACAATCACATCCCACTCTATTCAGATGTCAAAGAGCCGCCCCAGCGCCGCGACCTTTCGGCCACTTCGCCGAAGACTTGAAACTGCAAACCAGAGTCGCACAACCACACTCTGATCTCCAGTTTCAAGTCTCCAGTTCCAAAGATTGGAGCCGACCGGGCTCGAACCGGCAACCCCTAGCTTGCAAAGCTAGTGCTCTCCCAATTGAGCTACGGCCCCGCTCCCGAGCAACATCGAGCCTCGCAATCCGACTGAGACACGCTCAGTCACTGCTTGCCGGGCCTCAGCCGCCGCCTTTCACGCGAAGCACAACCAGCAGAACCAGGACAGCACCCGCAAAAATCCAGCCGCCTATTTCGCCCATGTCTGCACCCTTCTGACGGTTACGGCACCGCTCAATGGGCCCGGTAGGATTCGAACCTACGACTTCGTCGTTATCAGCGACGCGCTCTAACCAACTGAGCTACGAGCCCGACTCGTCGCCGACCCGATCGATCCGAGCGTCTGCAAAGGCCGGACGATTCAGTTGTTATCGGCGCGTGGCCGGTTCCAATCCCGCGCGTTCAGCAGGATCTTCGGTATCGACCTCAGCCCAAAAGCCGGGGTCATAAAAAAACCACCGACTCGCGTTGCCGGTGGCAATCGATTCATCGATAGCCGACCAGATGGCAGTCACGCCGAGGAAAACACCGAATTGTCAATCCTTCGAGCCAGCAGGAATCTCCTTCTGTCTCTACGGCGACCTCGATCGAAGCCGCCGACGCGGTCAACTCGCCAGACCGGGTAATTTAGCATGCCTCCTCAGCTTGTCAACCACCCTCCGACAAGAATCTTGAACCACAGCCCATTTTTAATTTGGCGATGAATCACTGTGCGAATCCGCCCGTTCATGCACCCGTCCTGACCGACTTTGATCCACTGCCTCCTCGAGCCATGCGTGAACCCGAATTCGATGCTTCGCGTCGTACAGCCCCCGATCGATCTCACTCAATCCAATCGTAAACCATTGTAAATAAAAACTATACGGATTAGAGACGATGATTGCTGCGCTGTGGGTGGTTCATTGGAATCACCTTGTGATAACTCGGGGAAATCCCATGTCCCCCCTCGTGCATCCAGTTCATCTCACGCCTGACGTTGATCGAAAATATCGGGTAGCCAATCCGGTTTCGGCCGGGTTTGCCCCGTGAACGGGGCTTGTTGGAACCTCGTTCGCCGAGATTGAGTCTTGAAAGACCGGCTGAAGCCGGCTTTAGGGAATTGCGAATGGCGCCTACCACCGACTGAAGTCGGTGGCAAACAACAAGCTGCCAGTTAATGCCGTCAATAGAACCCGCCACTTCTGTCATGGACCCGGATGGGAGCCTGCTCTGTTGGTGTTTGAATATCCGGAAGCACTAGACATGTTCCACATTGGCAACAAAAGACTGTATAATCGCTTGGTTCTTGAGCAGGCCGAGAACCCCGCCGGCCTCTTCGCGGGTGTGGCAGGATAACTATGAATTCAGCGTGAATGCATCGGACATTGGAGTCGAAAACGAATGCGGAAAAGCAAAGACATCAAGATCAAACGAAAACAGGCCGGTCTCGAATACAAGAAGGGGAACCGCAAAGATGCCTACAAGATGTGGGCGGAGGCCAAGAAGGAAATGGACGAACTTCGCGGCCGCAACAAGCCCGTCGAGGAGGCACCCGCCGAAGAAGCCCAAGCTGAATGATTCCGTCGTCGGCGCGAGGGGGATCGGCCTGACGGCCCGCATCGCGGGAACGCCCCGTTGACGGGGTAGCCTTTCGCTCGCCACTCGAAACTCATCACTCAATACTCGACTGATCGCCGCGCGCGGTGAGAAAACCACCACAGCACGGCGAACCCCGTCGCCATGTGCAGCCCCCCCACCCACGACGGCCACGACGACACCTGTCGGGAAACGGCCGAGGGCGCCAGGTAGCCCAGCCGCATGAACAGCAATCCCTGAAACAGCAACACCCCTCCGACCAGGATCGTCCGCCATTTCATTCCCCGATGCAGCACCAGCAGGAAGGCTGTGGCCAGGATGATCCATTCCCGCCAAAACGGAAACACGGCCGTTCCATACGACAAGGCCACGGGCACATTGCTCATCGACCGGGTGATCGATGTTCGGTTTCCCCGCTTCGTAGAGACAAGCGTCTTTGTACGACCCGGATGCATCCATTCGCCTTCGGGCGTGGTCACCCAGACGTGTCGCAGGTCGGTCACGATTGCCGATTCATACCCCATCCGCCGCATCAGCGAAGCCGCCATCACCGCCTGCCCGTCGCAATCCTCGTGCATCCGCCCGTTCGGGTCGGACTCAGATTGCTGGAACATCTCTTCCACCGTCGGCATGTAGTCGGCCGATCCCCAGACGTCCCAGTCCCAGCCGTAGCGCACCTTTTCATAGACGAACGCCTCAATCGCCCTTTGCACCCGGCGGGCTTTTGATCGGTGTTCGTCCACGATGGGCTGCCCACCCTTGGCCGCCAGGGATGCCGCCCTGTCGGAGAGCCGTCGCGAGACTTCTTTTTCCCAGTCCGCCAGTTGCGGCACGTCCGGCTCGACCATCGCCTCCAGATTGGAAAGATGGCCGATATGGCGAGCCAAACGAACGGGATCGGGAAACAGTACCCACACCGTCACGAAGGCAAACACCATCGCTTTCAATGGGATTCGAACATACCAGCGGGAAAGCCGCCTGGGGCCGAGTTTTTCTGATGCTGATTTACTCATGGCACCACCGCATGATCGTCATGCCGAAGACTGACTCCATCACTCAGGCTCACCTGAAAGCAAGGAAGCGATAGGCTTGGCACATTATAGGTCGTCCACTTGAAAAACCGAACTCTCGATTCCTATGCACGAATGCCCTGTCTCTATCGGACGGATCCACTGATGTATGGACACACTATTTATTGCGGGTTTTCCAGATTGATCCACTCTGTACCGCAGCCTTGGGGGAATGGATGGTTCTTCGAAATGAACTCACCACAGTCGGTTGTAGTGCCCTTTCAGGGCTGGGTGCATGATCATTGTGGCTACCCAGGGCGGCGCTCAAGCGGCTGAACGCCGCTTTCGCTCTGCCTTGGGCTGATATGTTTCGACCCTTCGGAGCGACATATTCAGGTGTGGAGCTATCGCGGATTAGCACTGCCAAGGCATGATCAACAGATGGGTCTGATGACCCATCCTACGGCGTCTCCACCGACTGAAGTCGGTGGCAAACAACAAACTGACGGCTGAAGCCGGCAAGAAAACCCGAACCGACAAGAGAATCCGCGGATTCTGTCATGGACCCCCCAGCT
>JBHHUV010000294.1:0-3832 GCA_046754005.1 Phycisphaerae bacterium
TAAGCATGGCACCCGGCAATCAAGGGTTACTGCAATCGGCTAAAGAGTTACAGAAGAAGAAGAAGAAGAAGAGACGTGGGAAGGGATTCCCAGGGGAGTGGGACCGAGAAGGGATTCTCGGTCTAGCACGAGGATTCCCAGGGGAGTGGGACCGAGAAGGGATTCTCGGTCTAGCACGGCAACCGCTTCAATCATTCCTCACCGGACAGACTGAGCGCCCGACTCCGGACCGGGGCATGGCCTGCTGCGGCTTCGCGGATGACGTGTGCGTGCGGAATGCGTGCTCGCTTCATCTGACGGAGTTGCCTGCGTTGGGCCTTGGCGTAGGAGAGCGAGGCGTTGCCGTTGGGGTCTTCGTTCAAGACTGTCGATGCCGGACCGCGCGTGAGCAGATCGGCGATGCGATCGAGTGATTCGGCGTGATAATCGTGGATCACATCCGCATTGAGTGTGTGACGACTCATCCGCGCCCAGAACTCGACCGATTGTCGCCAGGCCCGTTCGGTGACCAGCAGGTTGATCTGCTTGAAGATGACGCGGTTGGTTTTGTAGGAAAGCATTGTCGCGCGAAGATGGGCCTGAAGCAGATCCTCCGGCTCGGGATATTGGCCGCGGACCAGCTTGCGCAGCGCCCGCCAGTGTTCCTGGTCGACCAGCGCGTCGGCCCGGACCTCCCAATAGAAATGACCAAATCGAATCGTCGATCGGCTGACGGCCATCTGTCGGGGAAGAAACTTGTTGTGGGCGACGGTGTCTGCGGCGAGGTGGGCGAGGTAGCCGTAGGCGAAAGCCCGGCCCTTGTCCGTTCGGGCCGATTCGAGCAGTCTGAAGCCCGTCTCCCAGCGATGGCAGATCTGCTTGATCTTGCTCATCTTCTTGGCCAGGACGGTGTCGGTTGCGACGTTGCCGTAAAGAAAGTAGCGCCGGTGCGCGGCGATCAGCGCGGCCACGCCCGCGGGGAGCAGGCCCAGGTGTTTGAGGAGGTCGGAAGCGAGTTGGATGTGGGTTGCCGGGCCCCAGGCCCAGGCATCGGTGCCCGACAGGAGCAGGATGGCTGCGGCCGTCAGGATGATGAATCGCGTGTGCACGAATCCCACGTGCTTCCCTCCGAGGAGTGATACGGATGCGATGTCCTGTAGTTCCCCCAATCGTCGCATTGTAGCGACCGTGGGCCTTCAATCCAAATCCGCCTTGTTCATCGGCCCAGGCCTGATGTGACTGTGGCTTCCGCCACTTCGCCGAAATCGGCCCCCGATAAAGAGTGTATTCTGGATCTCCGCTTGCGGCGATTTTCGACTGGTGCGACGGGGTTCATGACACAAACGGCGGGTGTCGTTTGGAGCTATTCCTGTCGACAATAGTCAGTCAACGGTTTCCACCTATCAGGAAGCCCGTTGAAACGGGCTGAATGGATGGGGGGTGCGTTTCACCGGCCCCAAGGGGCCGGCCTGAGGCCCGCTTTCAGTGGGGATGGCCCGTGAACGGGGCTGATGGAACCGTTCGCCGGGATTGAGCCTTGAAAGTCCGGCTGAAGCCGGCTGAGGGTCATTGTGAATGGCGTACACCCCCGACTGCAGTCGGGGGCAAACAACAAATTGCCCGGCTGGAAGCTGATGCTCCATCTTACGTGGCTGGGGTTCAACAGATGGGTCTGATGAGTCATCCTACACGACTCACTGTTGAGCTGATTTCCGTCGCCCTTTCAGGGCTTGATTTGCGGGGTGATCGGAACCCAGGGCGACGCTTCGCTTTGCCCTGGGCTTTGTCCTGTCGCCCTTTCAGTGCTGGGGATCGATGGATAGGTCTGATGAGTCATCTTACACGACTTCATAATCGGCTATACTGCCTCGATGCCAGTCGAAGCTGATGCCGTCTATTATGCACCGAAAGACTATGCGTCGATTCCTCGTCGCATCGCCTCGTTCCTTCTGGACATCCTGGTGGTCGTCTTCCTGATCGCCGTGGTATCGTCGGCGGTTCAGGTGTCACTTGTCCCCATGGACGTGAACGCCATGCCGCGCTCGCCCGAAAAGCAGAAACTCATAAAACAATATTTGAAACCGGCCAGGGTTCCCATGGTTCTGGGTTGGTTCGTACTTGTGGTTGCTTATCACGTTGTCCTGCGGACCACTCGCGGGGGTACCCTTGGCTATCGCCTCACTCGCATCCGTCTTGTGGACATGACCGGCCGCGTGCCCGCGCTCAAGGCCCTGCTCCGTCGATTTCTCCTTGCCGTGCCGGGGTGCCTGTTGTTTGGCGCGACCTATCTGAATTGCCTTAGAAATCCCACTCGCCGGGCGGGTCACGATCAGTGGTCCGGAACCTGGCTCGTCCGCACGCGTGCCGAGCCCGCCGGCCCGGCCCGGCCCGTGTATCAGACTCGATTGTTCGGCACCTTTCTTCTCACCTTTGTCGACGTCGAACCGGCCACCGAGGAGGGGGAGACTTCCGAACCTGAAAAGGACGGGGGTATCTGATTCAATGGTAGTGTGTGGTTGTGCGGCGGGTTGGTGTGATGGAGACCGCACGGGCGGTCAGGCTCCCTAGTGCTTTGTCACTCTTTCAATTTCGGGTAGCACTGGCCTCTGGTCCGCGCGAAGTGTGGCGTTATCGAGGTCGCACCGGCGGGACGCCGATGCTCCCCATTTCGATAAACAACAACAACAACAACAACTACGCACCGGCGGGACGCCGATGCTCCCCAACCCGCATATTATAGAATGGCAGAGCACTCGTCGGTCGTCTTCACCCCGTGGCTCTTCATTGTTGCAGAATCATATCCTGATATTGGAAACAGGGAGGGCCTACACAGGAGATGGGTGTTATTCCCGGCCACAGGTCCGGGAATCATCACTTTGGCCTTCGGCGCTTCCCCATCGGCGGTCCCGGCATGCCGTGCGGCCTATGATTTGATGCACGGTGTACACTCGTAACGTGACACCCGTGTATGATGAGCAATTCCATCCCAGGTCCGATCACGATTCAAGGGGGATCAGGAAATGAAGCCCAAATGCGCCACAGTCGCCACCTCGTGTTTCTCGTTCATTCTTATAATATTGACTAATGTGTCCATATCTCACGCACAGTTCCGTCGCTGTCCCGAGGTTCGGGATCAGCTTGTGATGGTGGAGCAGGGCCGGCCGACCGCCTTCAGGCTGGATGTGAGTGGGCTCGGTGATGGAGATGTCGGGGTGTTTCAATTTCCCGCGCGCGGGATTCTCGAACAGAGCGGGCCCGGCCCGCTGGATTTCGTCTTTCTCCCCGCGGCCGACTTCAACGGAACGACCGAGTTCACCTATCGGGTGATTCAATCCGTCGATTGTGATCGGGACGGCGTCCAGTTTGGTCGCGTCACGCTTGTCGGTGGAACCGCCGCCGGCACCGCGATCGGTCTTGCGCCCCCTCCCACCTTCTGCGGCGTTGGGCCGATCGGTCTGCTGATGCTTGGCTGTTGCCTGATCAGTCTGAGATCGCACATCGCCAAACACCAACACTGATTTCGCCGGAAGAGTCTGCACGAACAATCCAAGCCCTCCCGGCACGTCCTCGTGCTTTGTTGCAGGTTAGGAACCTCGATTTAATAACTTCCCGATTTCGAAATGCCCTTGGCCGGCCGTCGTCGTATCGCTCCTGCGACCGCCCGGAAGGGGTGTTTGACAGTCGGGGGGGTCGAACGGATCCTGCCCTTGCCGGGATCGAACCCTGAAAGCCCGGCTGAAGCCGGCTGAGGGGAAATAAAAATGTCGTCCACCACCGACTGAAGTTGGGTGGCAAACCAAAAACTGCCGGCTGAAGCCGGCAAGAGAACCCGCGGATTCTGTCATGGACCCGC
>JBHHUV010000295.1:0-3817 GCA_046754005.1 Phycisphaerae bacterium
TTCCCGATCCGTTTCTGGCGAACGGATTGCAGATGGTCGTCGACGGGACGGATGCGGATACGGTGCGGCAGGTTCTGGATATGGAACTGGAGGCGCTGGATTTACGGCACAGCGAGGGGAAGAACCTTCCCGATGTTCTCGGAAAATATGCACCGGCCTTCGGCATGATCGGTACGCTGATCGGCCTGGTCGTCATGTTGAAAAACATGGACGATGTATCGAAGATCGGCCCCGGCATGGCCATCGCGCTGTTGACCACGATGTACGGTGCGGCCATCGCCAATCTCTTCGCCCTGCCGATGGTGGATAAACTCAGTGCCAAGCATGAGGAGGAGATGCTCTATCTGGAAATCGGCAAGGCCGGCATTCTGGGGCTTCAGGCCGGCGACAATCCGCGTATGCTGGAGATGAAGCTGGCCGTCTTCCTATCGCCGAAACTTCGCGCAGAGCTGGCCGCGACTGAATAAGGCCTATTCTGCATGCGCTCTTCCGGCACGCTGCTTCGCGTGCGGGGATCGATGATTCATCGGGAATGATACCATGGCGAAGAAACACAAGTGTCCACCGGCAGGAGCGCCCATGTGGATCGTCACCTACGGCGATATGATGTCGCTGTTGCTCTGTTTCTTCGTGATGCTGGCCGCGTTGGCCAACTTCGACGATCGAGACAAGATGTTCATGGCCGCAATGGAATCGATCCGCAAGGCGTTCGGTGCGTCGGGTCAGTCGGGCTATTTCCCGGATCGGTTGATCGACTTCAAGAGCTTCATGGTCAAGTTCGAGACGATGTACATTCCAAACATGAACAAGAACTATGGTCACTCGGACGAACCGGGGATCGATGGCAAGTACTATCGCGTTAAAAAGGTGCGGGACGGGATGGAGCTGACCGTCGGGGGGCCGATCGCCTTCGGACGATTCAGCGCCGAGCTGGAGCCGCCGATGGAAGAATTACTCGCCCGGCTGTCGAAAGAGTTGCGGGGTAAGAACAACAAGCTGGAGATCCGCGGCCACTCGACCAACGAGCCGCTGCCGCTGGAGTCCGAGTTCCGGGACGGCCTGGACCTGGGCTATGCACGGGGGCGGGCGGTGGCGGATCGGTTGGTTGAGCTGGGGATCGATCCGAGGGCGATCCGAGTTTCCACCGCCGGTCCGTATGAGCCGATCCTGAAGCAGACCTATAACGACGATCGTCGTAACGCGAATCGGCGTGTGGAGATCGTGGTCACGCAGGCGCTGATCAGCGACTACGAGGCCAAGCTGCTGACGGAGGAGGAGTTGTCGCGGTAGGAAACGTCGAAACGTCAAAACGTCGAAAAGTCGAAATAACAACTATAAAGACAAAAAAAAACAAAAGAAACTACATAGATGCCGAGTCCGTGGGAACTTGGTGTGGATATGCTGACCCTTCTGGACTGGGACTTGGCAGGATCGGATAGGTGGTGAGGAGGCGGAGGAGTCCGTTGTCTTCGGTCAGGAAACGCAGCCGCATGCGGGCCGAGTGGGCGCCGAGTTCGGGGGCGCGGCCGGTGGTTCGATCCACGAGGCCTACGGCCGCGACGACATCCTCGAACCGATAGACCGTTCGACCGTTCAACACTGCCACGCGGCGCGTGAGCCATCCGATCGTCGCGATCGACAACAACAGGGCCTGCAATCCATCGAGAATCGGCCAACCGTAGTATCCCCTTCCAAAGGCCGAGCGACCGGTGATCCTGGCCTGAAGATAGCGGGTGAGAAGCGAATCACATTCTTTCTCGGGGAGGTTGGCATCCGGTTGCACCGCGTGAACCTGTTCGATTCTTCCCCCTTCTGGGAGGGTTCCGAGTCGTGGGATGGGGCCTCTGCCGGGGCTGAGCCGACGTGTTCGTTTGAATTGATCCCAATAGATCGCGGTGCGTTTGAGCAAGGATACCCGAGCCTCCTCAAGCGTGACGTGTTCGCAATGGGAGAAGACCGATTGATAGAGCATTTTCAATTGTCGGGGCGACGGGGGATCGAGGGGTTTTGATTCAATAGACGACGCGGCTGCATCCATGTCCGACATCAAGAGCGTGGTGAGTTCGATCAGGCGGTCATCGTCAAATCGATTCAATTTCGTTGAGGCCAGCGTTCGGACCCATTCAGAGAGACCGATCAGGCGGCGATGGATGGGCCGTTTTCGATCCGAGATCCATCGTTCGAGTTGCTCGATCAGATGATCGACCGTCCTGTCTTTGAGACGGTGGTACTTATCCAGCAGATATTCACTGGGTGCCGGGGCGATCTCGCTCAGCGCGGATTCCGCAAGCGATTTTGCGAGTCGATTGAGTTCCGATCGATGCTTCGACAGCGGGCTTCCGTCGTTTTTTGCGACGCTGGGACAATCGAAACGAAAGCTCGCATGCAGGGCATCGTCGCCGGGGGTCAGCGTGAAGGGGAAGATGCGGCAGGCGAGCGGCTTTGCCGTCACACCGTCTTCGGCGTGGATCCGGCATTGGCCGTCTTCGGAGAGAAATACGCAACCGCCGTCGGGCTTGTGGTTCAGGGCGGTTATGCGGCCCGCGCGAACATAGGGAGAAACGCCCAATCGATCGGCCCAGCCGCCGGCGTCGATTTTTTTGCGATCAGCCGGTGTCAGTTGGACGACGAGATCGCGGCAACAGTTTGTGCATCCGTGGCAGTCGTAGCGCTGGGAGGGGATGGGGGGATGGATGACGGGGATGACCATGGGAAAACGCCGAAACGTCGAAACGTCGAAACCTAAAAAAGTCAAAAAGTCAAAACAACAACAACAACAACAACAATTAATAACAACAATTAACAACTACAATTAACAACAACAGAATAATTTGATCGTCGAAACCTGGAAACTGAGTTGCTATTCCTTTCTCAATTGGTAGGCTGCCACACGTCGGAGGCGGGGTGGCATGGGGGTCAGGTGCTTGGGTTCGATCGGGCCGTAGCTGGTTTGGATCGGCAGATTGGGGCGGTAGCCGTGGAGGTAGAACGTGAGCCGCACGTCTTTCGATTGGACCTGATCGAGAAAATCGGCGATTCGCTGGGTGCCGTCGTCTGAGAGGAAGGCCTCCTGATCGGCGACGGGATCGCCCGGGCTGAGGATGCCGCGGGGAGACTGGCCGAAGTCGCCCATGTACATGCTTCGATCGCGGTCTGCCACGTGCATCTCGACGAGAACGATCGAGCGGAGGGCCTCGCGAACGCGGATCTCGGCGTTTTCACGGATCTCGGCGTCGGGCACAAGGGCGATCAGACCGTATTGCTGCGTGATCGCGGCGTCCAGAAGTTCGTCGGGGTAGTCGAGGGGGTGGATGCCGATGAGGGTGATCTTGGCCATGAGGGGAGTCATTATCTGTTATCGCCGGTTTCGTTCAAGCGTGGTTTGATTATTGTACCGCTCTTACAGGGCTGGGTGTGTGTGGTTGCTGACTCAGGGCGGTGCTGCACGGTTTACGCCGCTTCGCTCTGCCCTGGGCTGACATGTTGCGCCCCATCGGGGCTAAAGAGGCGTGTGATCCTGCCTTGTTGCGGTGTGATTATCCGGAAGCACCAAGGAAAACCTCAAAATGTCAAAATAAAAACAGAAACGAGAAGAGGAGAGGGAGCCGGGGATCAGGGGTCAGGGGATGGGGATCAACAGATAGGTCTGGTGACCCATCCTACGCGGCTGCCCGTTGGGCTGATTTCTGTCGCCCTTTCAGGGCTGGATTTGCTTGGTAATCGGAACCCAGGGCGACGCTTCGCTTTGCCCTGGGCTTTGTTCTGTCGCCCTTTCAGTGCTGGGGATCGATGGATAGGTCTGATGAGTCATCTTACA
>JBHHUV010000296.1:0-3815 GCA_046754005.1 Phycisphaerae bacterium
GATCGCCAGGCATACACGTCCCGGCCTATAACGATCGCGGGTAAGCCTGCCCATCATGCACACCCCTCATCCGAACACCCTCCCCTTTTTTGTTGTTGTCTGTATTTGTTGTTATTTCGACTTTTCGCCTTGTGTTTCCAGTTCATCTCACGCAAAGCGCTCATCGAAAACATCGGGAAGCCATTTCATCGATGTTTCGCGGCCTGGGGTTATTCGTTTTTCAAGTCTTCTGATGTCGTTTGCGAGGTGGGAAATCATACTCCGGCTTTGTAAGATGAATTGATTGTACCGCCCTTACAGGGCTGGGTGTGCGTGTGGCTGCTGACCCAGGGCGGCGCTACGCGGCTTATCAGCCGCTTCGCTCTGCCCTGGGCTGACATGTTGCGGCCCCTACGGGGCGAAAATGCGGAATGTGAACTTGCTTTGCTCGTTCCACGCCTTTTCTTGCAGAAAGAATAGGGCATCCGTGCCGGGATCGAATCATGAAAGCCCGGCTGAAGCCGGCTGAGAGGAGTTACCCATGGCGTCCACCACCGACTGAAGTCGGTGGCAAAAAAACTGCCGGCTATGGCCGGCGAAAGAACCCGTGGATTCTGTCTTGGACTCGCTGGGAAGTTATTGAATTTGCGATCCTGATCACCTGTCGGGGGAATCGGTTGGATCGATGGTGCGCAGGTAGCGGAAGTCGTAGATGCCGGTGTCGTGACCGTCGGCCCAGGCGATGTTGAGGGCGTAGTTGCCGACGAGGTGGGCCTGGACGAATTCGGTGGCGCGGTCGATGTTGGCCGGGAGGATGGTGAGGGAGGTGGCGGGTTGTTGGGGTTCGGGATTGTTGCGCTGCTCACGGCAGGTCGCGCACGGGCAGTGCTTTCGGAGGTATGCCAACGGGTAGTGGCTGATGTGACCGTCGGCCCAGGGGATGCGCAGACCGTCCCGTTTGTCTAGTTGGAGGTCCGTGGGTTTGAATCGCTCGTCGATGGGGGATTGGTTCAGGGCGTGGTCGATGGGATCATTGGCCGTCATGGGATGGTGGTCTCCGTAGTCATCAGGAGTGAATCGATGTGGTCGAGGGCCCGGCGGGTTTGGGTATTTTGCGGATCGTGAAGATCGCAGGCGGCGAACCAGCTTTCTCGATCGAGACGTTGGCGGAGGGGATCGAGGAGGGTCTCGATCTTCTCGGCACACTCGGCGGCGATGGCTTCGCCTCTGTCGGCGGGGGTGTTGAGCAGGATGACGTCGCTGTCGATGATGGCGTGGTATCGAGGGCGAAGGTGAAGTCGAGAGGCGATCTCGGTGCCGACGTCTGAATTGAGAAACTCCTCTGCGGTCTGAGTGGGGGTGGAGCGGCGATCGTCGGGGTGGATCGACGGGAGGGCAGCGGAATCAAAGGGGCTGCGTTCGAGACCGAACATCTCGGCGGCGAACTCCGCGGTATCGTGCATGGCGCGTTCGATGGCGCCGACGGTTTCGGACGGGGTTCGGAAAATGGCATCCATCGAATCCGGCGGCGAGAAGACGAAGATTTTTATGTTGTAGGGATAGGCGTGGCGGAAACAGGGTTCGGCGTTTGTTTCTACCAGGAGGAGGTCATCCGGGAATGGGGTATCGATCGAGCGGAGGGCATCGGAAACCTGTTCGAAGACGAGATCGGGATTCACGCAGTATCGGAGGGCGTTTGCGAAGGCTTCGGTCGGTTGGGCGATCCGCAATGGGGGAGCACCGTATTCGTTTGGCAGGTCGAAGCGGACCAGCGTGGGGAGGGTGGCGGGCCGGCGCGTGGCCAGCGCGTTGGCGAGGGCCGTCTTGCCGGATGCGGGCGGGCCGCTGATGTGTAGAATGGTCCTCGACATTGGCGTATCTGATCGGTCTCGTTGTGGCCCACTCCGACGGACGGAGAATAGAAAGCCCTTCCAAGGTATTTAATCCCCGTCGATCGCGGATTTCCACTCCGAATCGGGGACCGGATGTCGATTTCGGGGATGGGAGCATGATCCGCGTGGGAAAATGGGGGGATTCTATCGGTCGTTGGGGGGGGGGAGAATCCCGATTGGAAAGTAGCGGTTCTTTTTGATTCGAGAAGAGTGGGCTCGGACTCCTGCCAGTACCTGGGTGAATAGGTCGATTTCGCACCGGCTGGACGCCGATGCTCCCCACAATGAACCGCACCCGGTAGGAGTTGGACAGGTGGAAATGGTGAATGGCGAGGGTGATCGGACGGGGGTGCTGGATGTGCGACCGGAGGCGGCGTTTGTCGCGCTGCATCGGCGGGGGGCGGTGAATATCCCGCTGGAGACGCTCGTTGGTCGGATCCACGAATTGCCACCCCGGGATCGGTCGCTGCTCGTATACGACGCTCATCCGACGCGGGCTCGGTGGGCGGTGTCTCGACTGCGGGCACGGGGCCGCTGGCGGATCGATGTCGCGTCGGGAGCAGATTGGCTGGAGGAAGGGCCGGTTGAGTCGGGACCGTCGCGGGATCGGCTGTGGAAGCCGCATGATCTGCTGGTCGAGGGTCTGGAATGGTGCCGCCGGGAATGGGGATCGCTGGAAGGTCGTACGGCACTGGATATCGCGTGCGGATCTGGGCGCGATGCCGTGTTTATGGGGAGGGCGGGCCTGGCGGTCGAGGCTTGGGATGTGCTCCCGGACGCCGTTCGGCTTTGTGAGGCACTGGCTGGGCGAAATGGGGTGTCGATCCGGGCGGGCTGCCGGGATGTGGAGCGTGACGTGGCGATCGAACCTCTGCGATACGATCTGATTACGTGCTTCAACTTCCTGCACCGACCGCTGATGCCCATGATCGCGTCGGCGGTTCGGCAGGGGGGGATTGTGATCTATGAGACGTTCGTGGAGCCACAGCGCAAGCTATTTGGGAAGCCCCGGCGGGATGCCCATCTGTTGCGGACAGGGGAATTGCCGGAGTATTTTGACGGATGGCGCGTTCTGGTCTCTCGCGAGGTTCTGGCGGGTCCGCGTCGGTTCGTGGCCTCATTGATCGCGATGAAGGGGGAGGGATTGCGGATAGCGAATGGCGAATAGCGAAACGGGAGATGGGGGAAAGCAGAATCGTCCCAATATCACATTCTCAAGAAAGCCATGACGACGAAGCAAGGCGAGTCGTGTCGGCTTATATTTCAGGAAAATGCCATTGTTCGCGGAACGGATCGTGTATTGAGAACGACATCGATGGGGGTGCGAGGGTTGCGGTCTTCGTGATGTTGAGAGTCTGATCGTATGCGCGGGGAGTCATGAACGTGAGGGGGGATATATACCTGAGACCGGCGACCGGGAAGGCTACGGCGCGAGCAATGGCTCCTGAGCCGGCTGTGCTTGACGCTCATCGGGTTTCGCACGGACGTGGCGGTCCAGGAGATCGACGATTGTTTGCAGAGTGAAACCATCGCAGTCGTCGATGGGGAGGGCGATTCCCAAGGGGTTTTCGCTGCCGATTCTGGAGCATGTTTCGATTCGCATCATACACCGTCCTTCCCGGCGCCGGTGTTGTATTCGACCGAACGGGGTCAAGTGCGCCGGTGATTGGTCATGTGGCAAACACCGTGCCAAAGCCGGACCATCCCCTCAATACACTGCAAATCCTCGTGATTTCAGGGATTTTCGGCAATACGATCATTCGACGTGTTTAACATCCTGGATTCGGATGACATCGACTATGCGAATATGGGCACTGTGTGCCGTGTATGTGCACACGATGTCTCGGGATGGATCATTTCGTTCCAATCCGCGGGATTGGGTGTAGTTCCCGTTCACGATCACCGGGTTGCGACCGGCTTCCGCTCAACCATGCGTGAGGTTAG
>JBHHUV010000297.1:0-3810 GCA_046754005.1 Phycisphaerae bacterium
ATCCCCTTCATAAGTTTGCTCCTTTAACCGGCAGATTCCCGACCCTGTCGTTCCTCTGCCTGACTCCGAAAACCGGCATCGTGCCGATGACGAAGCCCCCCGAACCCGGTCTCACCCACCGTGGAGAGACCCAACAGATCGACGGTCTCCTGCCCGCCGACTCCCTAATGAATAGACAAGATGCGGATCTTGACGCACCCTCGGCGCATATAAGATGGATCCGATCCTGGTTGTCGCAAGGGTTGTCTGACCCACTCGCCGATGCGCTCCAAAGCGCCGGCGAGTCTTCGAACCAAAGCCGTGCCTCGGTCCGGTTGAGCCTTCGCCTTGCTAACAGCATTGAAATCGACGAAAGCCAGTATCAACATAAGAAACATCACGGCACTTGGCAAACAGCGTTGATAGCTATATTTCACAATTCTTCGCGACAGGTCCCAAAAGACGGCTAACTGCGTAACAATGCTGATAATCAGTTATCGGCACGCACGGGCGCTTCAGTCGCCACGATATTGATACAAGTTGGGTCCGAGCGGAAAAAAGACGCGCGAATGCAACACCGCTCGATACAAACGATGTGAAATGAAATGTTATGGGACGAGGGCAGATGGAACAGCACTGATCACTCAAACCCAAATCCGACCTGTTCCAAAATGCCCTCGTGCTTCCGGATAATCACACCACGACAGAACAGGATCACATGCGCCACTTATTGCCCCGAAGGGGCGCAACATGTCAGCCCAGGGCTAAGCGAAGCGGCTGATAAGCCCCGCAGCGCCACCCTCAGTCAGCCACCCCACACACACCCAGCCCTGAAGGGGAGGTACAATCCGCCCGTCTCACAAGCCCGGAGCATCCCGACAACACGGGACAATTCTGATCGTGTACTCGATGTTTGGATGAGAGATGGGCTTGGAATGAGCCCTTTTATGGGTTCAAATCCCATGCCCGAGATGAATCAAAGGGATCCGATGATACATTCTCGGCGGTGAACCAATCGCGCCACCAGGCATCGAACTCCGCCTCCGCGGTTTCGACGCGACTTGCATCGATTCTCTGAAGCATCATCCGCCGATCGGGCAGATAGGAGGGTGAGCGTCCCAGAATCACTTCCAGTTCCAATAGTTTGCCGCCGCGCAACATTTGCGCCGACGGCAGTGTTGGCCTCTTTCCGCCGGGATTGGGCTGCCACCACGGCGGATTACCCTGACCTGGCTTCGCCGGACCCATAATCTGCATCGGGTTGCGCTCAACTGCGGAACCGTTATCCGTTCTATCACCACCTTCTACCCATCTGGAAAACCGATTTGACGCCTCTCCCGCCTTCAGCGGCTGGTCGTCCAGTGCAACCAACAGATCGCCATCCTTGAGCTTCAGCCTCGGATCGGCACCGGTCACATCTATCAATAGAATGCCCTCGGTTCCCTTCGGCAGTCGAGAATCCTCCTCGGACGAAATCACGCGGGTCTTGATCCTGGAGAAGGCCCGATAGTCGAATTCGGGATGCTCCGTCTTGTTGAGATAGATTCCCTTTCCACCCCGGAAAACACCCAGAAGACACGGGGTTCCCGGTGGCTGTCGGCCGATCCAGGTCGTGAATCGCGAGGCCTCCGAGGTTCCCGTCGCTCGATTTCCGTTCAGAGTAAGAACCAGATCACCCGGGCGAAGCCCCCCCCGATCCGCCGCCGTTCCGAGAAAAACATGCTCGATCAACAATGCCGTCGCGTCGGCGGGCACCCGGGCATCAGCCATATAGGTAATCCGACCCCGAGCCAACGAGATGCCCAAGAAAGCCGGTCCCGGGCCGAGGCTTTCGGTCAGGTGAATCTCCCGTGCGATGCGTTCGATCCGCCGCCGCGCCTCGTATCCGATATTGTGGGTTAGAAACCCATCGCGTAGGGCTTCGTAGATCTCCGGACCGTAATCCATCAACGCCTGGGTCGCCGACTCGCGCGTCCGCCAATCCGCACTGTCCAGGTCCGACAACAGATGCTCGACGATTCCCACATCGCCGGACGACGAATGGGCGGATCCTGCTTCGCTCGATGGTTCATCCGCCTGCACAATCGACACAACACCCATCCATAGAATCACCGCGACACAGCCACGGAACCGATTGGAATCGGACCGGCGCCGGGTTGGGTGGTTCGAGATGGGAGTGGTTTGTGTGCCAAACATGCGTAACGCCTGATAACCAACCTTACCCTTCGTGGGTGAAGGTTTTTCATAACGGACGGAAATGGATCCATCCTGTAATTCGACCGACCTGGCTCCTCACAACAGGTCCCAAAACCGCCGGGAGAGGAAGGTGCTCGTCGGCTCCCCCAATGTTGCCGGTACGATTCCGGCGATAATCTGACTAGCACGAGGCGTGCCATCAATCATTCTACCCTTCACGAACCGTTCGGGTCGCTATTCAATCGGCACTATTTGCGCTGTGTGATTCTTATTAAGATATGATAAGTCCCTGAATTTCGTCCGGTTTTCCCTATTACACCCAGCCGTGATCCATTCTCGAATGTGTCCCTTTTGTCCTGCCATCTGGGGGGAGAAATGTTGTTAAATCATTTTATGGTCCATAGTTATAATGATGCCCCATGGTAAGCTGGGGCATTCGTTTGGGCCCATTTTATCGGACCTTTAATTAAGGGTGAATCCGGCCCTCGGAACTCTCCCTGATCGTGATCCCATGTTGCCTGACCCGACCCCCATCTCCAAACCCGACGCTCCTCCCACCGTTCGCCGCCGTCGGGCCTATGGCCCTCGCGAACTATCCGGTGCACTCCTTCCTCTTCTGCCTCATCTCCTTCGGCGATGGCCTGGCGCTTTTCGGACGCTTGCCCTATTGGGCGATCTTCCTGATCGCCGTCGGCATCTTCATAGCCCAACTCTGCCTGAGCCCCGTCTGGCTGCGTTATTTCCACTTCGGCCCCTTCGAATGGTTGTGGCGCTCGCTGACCTACGGCCGTCGGCAGCCGTTTCGGCGGGAGGTTCCGATGGATTGACACGTCTCATCCTGTGGACGCTGCGTGATCTCCGGCGTGAGGGCCGCTCTTTTCAGTATCCGGACGGATTGCCTGCTTGTTTCATGCAATCGGTCCGATAACGATTCTCTCGGGAGTTGGAGCAGATCCCGCATTCAATTCAGAGGGTGGAATCCCATCGCGGCTCGAGGCCCGGATTATCCCTCCAAACAATCCTGAGATTTCTATTTATTTATAGATCAAAAGACAAAATATTCCGAATATGGCATCGGCAACTGATGTGATTGTGCGTGGCGGGTGGAGCGCCACATCGAAGGTGGCGCCCTCGGCAATGAGGCGCCATTTTCGAGCGCTTTTCCGACTGGATGTTCGTATATGAGTCTGGAAGGATGATCACGATGACGACTCATAAAAAAATTCGTTGCCATGATACCAACATCATCTGCCTGATTGTCTGGTCTTTTGTGGTATTGATAGTCGCGTTCGCATGGCTGATTGGATCCGGTGAATTCCACTTGAGTTGATGCAGCCGAATCGGCTCGGCAGCCGCCGACTCGGGTGATTCCCATTCACAATCTGTCATCATGGATCAGAGGCCGGGTACGTTTTTCGATCGATCATCGCCCCAGAATAAGAAATGGTACTCACGACCGACATAGTGCGTGCCACCAAGCCATCAAAGGAAGAGCATACCATGAAGACTCACTGGAAAATCGCACTCTGTATCGGGATCGCAACGATCGCAGGTTGTGGCATGATGGCCGGCGGTGGGGCATGCGACCCGGCGATTGGCGGCCTGCCATCCATCAACTCTGTCACCCCACTGTCC
>JBHHUV010000298.1:0-3778 GCA_046754005.1 Phycisphaerae bacterium
CGGGGTCGAGACGGTTGGGCGCGGTCTTGAGCGCCAGGCGAAGGATGCGGCCATCGCCTTCAGCAGTCGATCGGCCACCGATTCGACGACGAAGACCTCCTTCTCATCCGTGCAGATCACGTTGTTGTCGAACGAGGCGCCCTTGACGATATCTGCGCCGGCCTTGTCGATCGTCGCCGTCTCGTCGACGACGACGGGTGGATTGCCCGGCCCGGCACAGATGGCCCGCTTGCCGCTGCCCATCGCCGCCTTGACGACGCCGGGGCCGCCCGTGACAACGAGAAGGCGAATGTTTTTGTGCCGCATCAGGGCCTGGGCGCTCTCGATGGTTGGCTTGGCCATGGCCGTCACCACGTTGGGCGGACCACCCGCCCGCATGATCGCCTCGTTGATCAGGCCGACATTGCGGCAGGACACGCCCTTGGCGTTGGGATGGACGTTGAAGACGACCGTATTTCCCGCCGAGATCATGCCGATCGTGTTGCAGATGATGGTGGAGGTTGGATTGGTCGTGGGGGTGATCGCTGCGACGACGCCGAACGGCGCCCGCTCCATGATCATCAACCCATTGTCGCCGGAGACGGCCCGAGGCTCCAAAATCTCCGGGCCGGGCGTTTTCCGCGTCACCAGTCGGTTCTTGATGATCTTGTCCTCGACGCGGCCGAGGCCAGTCTCCTCTCGCGCATCGCGGGCCAGCGAGATGGCATTGGCGAACATCGATTCGCGGATGGACGCGACGATCTCTTTACGCCGTTCCAGACCGATTTGAGAGAATTCCGCGAAGGCAGTCCTCGCCGCGGCCACGCAGTCGTCGATGGTGCGAAACACACCGGCCGGAAGAGCGCCTTCTCTCGCGAGAGATTCCACCTGTGCCGGTTGGATGGCCGAAGTGTCTGTCGGCGCTACGCCGTTCAAACGATCCAGAACCTGTCGTGCGATCGCATCAACCGCTTCTTCACTGAGCCGGGTCATCGCCCATGTTCTTTCATAGATTCACCGGCAGCGACGCGAACCGAGGAAGCGTCACATGCCGAGAGGAAGGGTCACTTCTTGTATTTTGTATCACCGTCGACTTCCCATTGATCGACAATCGCCATGATCACCGCATCGACCGGCCGCTTGTCGGTGCCAATCGTCTGGCGAGCACTGCTGCCGCTGGCGTAGAGCACCATTTCCCCGACGCCCGCGCCGACGGCGTCGGCCGCGACGACGGTGGGGCCGGATAGATTTCCTTCGACGTCGACGGCACTCAACAGAAGGAACTTGAGCCCGTCCAGGCTTTCTTCCTTCCGAGAGGCGACGACGGTCCCGATGACCTTGGCCAGGAGCATGTTTTGTCCTCAACGATCTCGATGAAGGGGATCAATCAAGGACCGAGAAAGGATTCTCGGTCCAGCCTAATCCCATTTGCACTGCTTGAAGCAGTGGCACACGGTCACACCGGTTGGAAACCGGTGCCCCAGGAAGGTCCGGGTCGCACGCCTAGCCCTTCTTCTTGCCACCGGTCTCAGCTCGGCCGAGTGGCAGCACGGCGTCGATGTTGGTATGCGGCCGCGCGATGATGTGGACGGACACGATCTCGCCGACGCGCGAGGCGGCCGTCTGGCCGGCGTCGCAGGCCGCCTTGACCGCTGCCACATCGCCGCGAACGAGGGCGGTTACGTATCCGCCGCCAATCTTCTCATAACTCACCAACTCGACCTTGGCCGCCTTCACCATCGCGTCGGAAGCCTCGACCATCGCGGCGAAACCGCGCGTCTCAATCATGCCTAATGCATCAGCCATTGCTGAATTCCTCCGGAGAAACCTATCCTTGGCGCCGGCGTACGGCGCATCGCTATTTCTTGTCTTCGACGCGGCCGGTGACCGACTCGATGGCGGCCTCAGCGGCGCGGTAGCCGACGTCGATATCCCGTTCCTCACCGCCGAGAAAGACTCGGCCGAAGCTGCCGAACGTCCGCACCTCGAGCACGTTGATATCGGCCGCCTTCTCGGCTTCGTTGGCGGCCAGGGCCGCATAGGCCGCCGGGGCCATTTCCATGATGTACAACGAGTGACCGGGCAGCAGCATATTGCCGTGTCGGAAGCGGTTGATGAGTTGTGTCTGGTAGGCGTCCATGTTGCGGATGACCTGGCTCGAGGATACGCGGGGTTTTCGGCGATCCTCCTCCTTCAAATCCAACGACTGAAGGATTGCCCGGCCGGCATCGCGGACCTCGGACTGCTCATCTGAGTGGACTTCCAGCATTCCGTAGAGGCGCTCGATGATCTGCATACCGGGGGTGACGTGTGTATTTTTCAACGCGACGTCGGTCACCCGGTTGATCTCCATGCCCGGCGAGATTTCGACGAGCAGCGCTGCTTGACCGGGCGTTGGCAGGTAACCCTGCGCCACGGTGGCCAGAAAGGAGGCGAACTGCGGTTGTAGCTTATCGAGAAAGACAAAGGAACGCAGATCGACCATGACCCTCCCCTATACCAAGTGCGATGTCAGGCTCCCTCTTCACAAGGAGCGCCTGCTTGTAGGTGGTGGATACGCGGAGACGTATCCGAATCGGACAGGGTAGGGGGGTTCGAGAATGATGTCAAACCATGCGGCGGCTATTGCGTCAGCAGCGCAACCACAAAGCTGGGAATGTCGGCGGTGTCCAGTGTACCCGAACCGTCGAAATCGCCATGACAGGCTTCGCTTAGCGTGGGAACACTCATGATCGCGTTGACAAAGAAAGCGATGTCCTCGCCGTTCACCAATCCGGAGGAGTTGATGTCGCCATCCGCCCCGGTGCAGGGCGCCATGCAATCGATACCAATGATCGCGAAGGCGTCCAGGCCGCCCTCCACGATGGATTGCGGAGCACCATCGTTGACAGTGAAACGGATGGCCATCGTGTCGGTGAGAGTCACACCAGAGGCCTCGATTGCGGCGGCACTGATTTCATTGTGTTGCCATACCAATCCTGTGCTGCCGATGTGTCGGGCAATCTCGGACCATGGGCCGGCGCCGCCGTTGGGGTCTATCTCAACGAGCATGATGTCGATTCCGCTGGCATCCGTGAGCATCAGATAGTAATCGTAGGCGATGGAAATGTTCGCGGTCGTCAGATCGAACACGGGCGAGGTCAGCCGTACCGCACCGTCATCAACGTCCGTATTGGACGGATCAGCATAGTTTGGATTGTTCAGGTTTTCGGTGAGCCAGCACTGACCGCTGCCGTCGGAATCGGTGCTCGGGTCGTACTGCCAGTTGGGATCGTCTATCGGAATACCGCGCTGCCATTGTCCTGACGTCGCTCCGAGGATTTCGGTCGTCCAGCCCGTGTCGATTTCGAAATTGTTCGACAGCAGTGTGGTGCTTCCGTAGCCGGCTGCCGCGGAATAGACGCTGATCGGCGCGTCGGGCGGGGAGAAGAAGCTCACGGCACCCGCTGTCTCGACGCTGAAGTAATAGTTGATCAACTGGCCGCAGGTCGCGGCCGGAAGAACCGCGTCATAGACGTTGGGCGTTACTTCGGTCATGGGCACACTGACAACACCCGCCCCAATATCGTAGAGGAACTGACCGGTCCCTGGTTGGGGTACGGCGGCGCCTGTACCCGATATTTCCACGCGAATCGTTTCTCCACCTGCCGGGTCGACGAACGTTGGTCGTCCATTGGGAAATGCGAAGTTGATCGTCGTAATTGCATCGGTCACATCGACGACAAAAAGACCACGTTCGAGGTCGCTGATGATGACCGTCCCACTCGGAAAGAAGGGATAGACGTTCCATGCCCCGTTG
>JBHHUV010000299.1:0-3756 GCA_046754005.1 Phycisphaerae bacterium
ACCAATCGCAGACACAGCTCCGGGCACACATCCGCACAGCCGCCGCAGAGAATGCACTTCTCCGAATCGAAGATCGTATTCACACCGCAGTCAAAACAGCGGCACGCCTCGCGCACCGCGAGTGCCTCGTCATAGCCGGATTCCACGATCGCCGTCTGGCTCGATAGACGATCCTCGGCAGCCGCAATAGGAATCCCCGTCCGGGGAAGTTTCTCATAGTCCAATTCTCGCGCGTAACCGGGCAGATTCAGTTGAACAAACGCGTGCCGGGCTTCGAGGGATCGACCGGTCACATAGCGATAGACGGACCGCGCGCACTTCTTGCCGCTGGCGACCGCGTCGATCAGCAGCCGGGCACCGTAGGCAATATCGCCCGCGACGAAGACGTCGGTAGCGGTCGTCTGCAAAGACTCGGAGTTGCTTTCGATGCCGCCGCGCTCCGTCAGTTTGATCACATCTTTTGGTTCGATAAACGAAAGGTCCGGCTGCTGACCGATGGCCCACACAACCGTGTCGGCCTCGATCGTGGTGATTGCATCTTCGTCGAAGCGAGGTGCAAACCGCCCATCCTCCCCAAACACACTCAAGCAGTGTTTGAATCGCACCCCCCGAACCGCCCCCTTCTCATCGAGCAGGATTTCCTTCGGGCCGAGTGAGGCATGAAGTTTCACCCCCTCCTCGTTCCCCTCGAGGATTTCCACGTCGTCCGCCGGCATCTCCTCGATGCTTTCCAGGCAGCAGAGATGAACCTCGCTCACCCGTTCCTGCCGAAGGGCACTCCGTGAGACGTCGTAACCGATCTGGCGGATGACCGTGCGCGAGACATCGTAGGCCACGTTGCCGCCGCCGATGACAACCACGCGACGGCCAAGTTTGACAAGCGAAGAATCATCCGACCGATCGCGAAGGGCGACATCCCGCAGAAACTCGACACCGCCGATGATCCCACGCCCCTCGCTCCCGGGAATCGGTACCAGTCGCGAACGCTTGGCGCCAACCGCGATGATCGTCGCCTTGTGGTTCTTCCGAATCTCCTCCAGGCTGATGTCCTTGCCCACCTGCGTATTGCAGACGAACTCCACACCCAGCGAGCGGATCACCTCCACCTCCGCCCGGATCAAGTCGCGCGGCAACCGATATTCCGGAATCCCCACGGCCAGCATCCCCGCGGGAATCGGCTCCATCTCATAGATGGTTGGTCGCAGCCCCATCAACGCAAGATCGTGGGCCGCCGCCAGCCCGGCCGGTCCGGAGCCGATGATGGCGATCTTCTCGCCCTTTGCCTGCCGAGGCGGGAATCCTTCGATCAACGATGACAACGCGGCCATTTCCTCGGTGTTTTCGCAGGCGCGTTTGTTGGCAGGGGCCAGAACCCGTTTCAACAGGTTGATCGGCTTGAGTGTCTCTTTCGTGAAGGACTCGGGTCCATGCCGCTCGGTCACAAATCGCTTGAGTGCCCGGATGGAGATCGCCTCATCCACCGAACCCCGCCGACAGGCCGCCTCGCACGGCGCCCCGCAGACCCGCCCGCAGATGGACGCAAGCGGATTCGGCCCCCGGGCGATCAAGTAGGCCCCCTCAAAATCGCCATTCGCGATCGCACGAACATAGCCCCGCGCATCAGTATGAACCGGGCAGGCGGTCTGGCACTTGATCTGACGTTGCCAGTACTCGTCGTCCGGAATCTCAACCTGAATGGGATCAAGCACAGAATACGCCTTCATGTATCATTCTCATGGTGTAAGGTGGGCACTGCCCACCTTTTTTTCTTTTTTTGTTTCTGCTTCTGTTTTTCGTTTCTGCTTCCGTTTCTGTTTTTTTCTGTTTCTGTTATAAATTTTGACTTTTTGACTTTTTATAATTATGACTTTTCACTCTCTCGTCTCATCTCGCTCCTGCTTCACGGCCACGTCATATACGGTCTTGGTCCGCAGAAAGACCTCCTCACTTTCGACGATCGACTTCCACTCCTCGTGTGCGAGGCAGGGCTCTTCATCGCTGCAAAGCCGGTTGCCGAAAGGGCATCGCCGGGGTTCGAACTGCTCGAAGGGCTCGAGGATGTCGATCAGCCGAATTTCCTTGGGGGAACGAGCCAGTCCGAAGCCGCCGTGTTTGCCCCGCGACGATGACAACAGGCCGATCCGAACAAGATCGCCCAGAACCTTGGACAGGTATTTCGAGGGAATGCCCGCCTTCTCGGCGATCTGGTTGCCGGGTATCGGCCAGTCGCCGCAATTTTGCGTGAGGTGAATCACCGCCCGCAAGGCATATTCACTCGTCCGTGTCCACATAATTGACCTCAATTGCCATATACACATATCACTATCTGAATATCGCCCTTATGTCAAGCAGAAAAGAGAACATTTTTTATGTCCTTATCGTTAAATAGGTTATGAATTGGTTAGGGAGGCTCCGGATGCCCGATCAATGCCGCGCAAGAATGGAAGCGACCATCACCCGCCCCCCCGAATATGGGGTCCATAACCGAAGCCGCGGTTTCTCTGACAGACTTCAGCCGGCAGTATTTTTCCTGCCATCGACCTCAGTCGTTGGTCCTGACACTGCATCCGTTTGGCGAAATCCTGGTGTGCGTCCCTCCAGAGCGGGCATCTGAAATTTCAAATCTGAAATTCTGGAGAAAATACCCGACAGAATGCATTCCCCTAATACGTTACGTTGTTTTAATTTCGACGTTTTGACGTTTCGACGTTTCCCCCCTCACTATTCAACCCGTCGGTAGCCCGCCCGCGACGGCGGATTCCGCGATCCCCCACAACCGCGATACCTGCTCAACCGGCAGACCGCGAACCCAATGAATCGCCCCCAGCCGAACCAAGGCGGACGGCAGGTAAAATCTCAATCGTCGCGGGTCAAGATGATGGCCGCGCCGATAGGCCTCGAGAAACGCGCTCGCCGACACCAGGGCAGACGAATCCTCTTTGCCCGCGATCATTGCGTCGAGCAGCAAATGGGCCACAAACGTGGACACATCCACCTCGGGATGCGCCTTGCCGAGCGTATCAAAATCCACAAGTCGGACGCGATCACCCTGAAGCAGAATTTGTGCCCCGTAAAAATCACGATGAACCAACCGAAGACCCTCCATCGGTATGGATTTCGCCAGACGCGCGAGCGCGAGCACGATTGACCGCATCCGACCGTGCAACGCCGGCGCAGCGCCACGCAAAACCTTCAGCCACCGACCCGCGATTCGAAGCTCATCCCGAGGCGAATGGTTCCGCCCCGTGTCAATATCCAGGCCGTGAAAAACCGCCAGCGCCTCGGCCGCAGCAGCAATATCCTCCGACGACTGCCCAAGCGGCCGACAATCCCCCTCCACAGCCGACATCACCAGACATCGATTATCCGGAAGCGTGTCCAGGATCGCCGGCATCCCCAAGCGACCGCCCGACCGCTCGTCCAGCAAGGATCGCAACCGTTGATATCGATCAATCTCCTCGACCGGCGGCATTCGGCGATAGGCCTTCAGATAGACGGATACCCCCGCCGCACCCGACAACCGAACCACCGCCCGCTTGTTGATTCGATAGGCGATCAGATCCGAGCGGATCGCCGTCTCACCCTGGTCCAACCCAAGAACAGATCCGGCTCGGCTGCCACGAAACAAGGCGATCGCGCGATCCGTCAGAAGCGCGTCGCCCAGGCCCGGCAAACGCGGATCACGATCCGGCGAGACAACCCCCCAGCCCGATTCTCGATTCGACAGGCACAGGTTCATCACCCACGGCGTCGCCA
>JBHHUV010000300.1:0-3741 GCA_046754005.1 Phycisphaerae bacterium
AGGAGCGAATCTGGCATATAATCCATCCAGCGAGCCGGGTAACGAGGTGCCGAACACGAATTGAATAAGGAGAATGCCATGCGGAATCGACGCTTGTTGGGCGCGGCCGTCGCGCTGACGGTCTGCCTGGGCTGGAGCCTCCCCGCCGTCGCCGACCTCGCGCCGGAGGATGCCCCGAAGGATCGACGGGAGCGGCGACGGGAAAGACGGCCGCGCAAGCCCGCCCTGAAGGTGGGCGACAAGGCCCCCCTGTTCGAACTTCAGATTCTGGACAAGGAGAAAAAGGTCGACCTGAAATCGTTTTCAGGCGAGCGACCGGTCCTGCTGTTCTTCGGCAGCTATACGTGACCGCCCTTTTTGCGCCAGGTTGGCGCAATGGAGAAGTTGTACCAGACCTACAAGGACATCGCAAAAGTCTATATTGTCTATATCAGCGAGGCCCATGCCAGCGACGACAGTTGGCCGGTGCCCTATGCGAAGGAGCTGGGGATCACCGAGCACAAGAACTTCGGCGAGCGTTGCGCCGTCGCCGAAAAGCTCGTCAAGGACAAGAAGCTGACGATCCCCTGCCTGATCGACAACATGGACAACGCGGCGGAGAAGGCCTACCAGGGCTGGCCCGATCGCGTGTTTCTGATTCGCAAGGATGGCAAGCTGGCCGTCGCGGCGAAGCGCGGGCCGTGGGGTTTCAAGCCCGCCCTGAAGGCGGCGACGAAGTGGCTGAAGGAATACAAAAAGACCGGCAAGGAGCCGCCGCTTGTCATTCCCGACGAAGAGGAATCCGACAAGACGGAGGCCCCCATCGCGCGGAAGGACAAGGACCCAACCCAGACCGACGTCGATCCGATCAGCTTTTCCAAACTCGAGAACAAGTTCGGTCGGGCCTACCGCAATTCGAATTATAAGAAGGCCCTGGAATTCGCAGAGAAGATGCACGACATGCGACCGGATGATCCGAGGACGACCTACAACATCGCCTGTCTGCACTGCCTGTTGGGCGCGAAGGATCAGGCCTATACCTGGCTGGAGAAATCGATCCGGGCCGGGTTCGCCGACGCCGACCATCTGTCGGGAGATGCCGACTTCAAGACCATCCGGGGCGAGGATCGCTTTCGCGCGCTGTTGAAGCAGATCCGCACCAAGGATACGCGCGTTGGACGTGGGGAGGGTAGCGGCTAGGAACCCTCCAAGGAATGTGGATTTCGAATTGCGGGAGGGGCCAGGTGAGGTGCTTCAGCCTATGCAATGACCCGCCTGAACTGTCATGAACCCAGAGGATCGTGCCTTGGCAGTGCTGCCTACAAGCGTCTCACGGCATCGCATGGCCAGGTGTAGCCTGCTCGCCTGAGCAAGCGAACAACACGTGACCGTGCCACCCATGGATATCGCTATTGCGACAGGCCGTAGACCCGAGCGGCCGGGGCCATCATGCGGACCTGCTTCTGGGGTCCGACGATCGCCGCGATGACGTCGGCGGGCTGGCCCGAGTCCTCGGCATAGTGCCGCGCGTCGGCCTCCGAAATCTCCTCGACCTGGAGCGTCCCCTCGACCATGACCTCGTGACCGACGGCCTCCATCGGGATCAGGCGGCCCTCGACCGGGCAGGTGAACTTGACGAAGACGGAATCGTCGCCGGCGCCCTTCATCCTCAACCAGCATCCCCTCTTCGCGCAGACGCCTGAGACGGTGCCCCTGACGCGGAGGAATCGACCGTCGTAGGCGTCGCTGTTATCCAGAACCTTCGCGACGGTCACGACCCTGGCCGTGTCGGCCTTCATGGGATTTCCGAAATCGGCGTACTTCGAGGCACATCCGGTCATAAGGCCCATGAAGGCGACGATGCAACCCAGGGTCCAGCGATTTCCCGACATTCCATAACTCCTTCCAACTCCTGATTTCCGATTCATTGGATCCAAATCTCCCGATACAGGTCGGTATCCCCTGAACGTGGGTGATCCACTAGCCTATATTGGGGTGGTTTAATCCAATGAACGGCCCATGTCAACGGCCGATGCCGTGACCCTGCTGACGGAGCAATCGACCCGATTCCCCCTTGACCTAATTGAGAATGAGTCTCAATATATGCTGAAAACATCGCATCTGCTGAGGATACCGGGGCGTTCCGGCAGTGAAACCAACAGTTACGGCAACAATGTTGATGGGGGACGAGAACAGGAGATCCCGTTTCCATGTCCTGGCCAACTACCCTTCGCACGACCGGGCCCTCGACTCGGACCGGTTCCATGGCGTTTACCCTCATCGAACTTCTCGTGGTTCTGGCGGTCATCTCCTCGTTGATCGCCATCATGCTGCCCGGTCTCAGCGCGGCCCGCCGGTCGGCCCAGGCCACCCGATGCCTGGCGAACCTCCGGAGGATCGCCACTGCGTCGGTTCTCTATCTCCAACGATCAGAGGGCCGATTCGCACCCTTCCGGCTGAAAGAACAGGCGGATGGCACCCCGTATGTCAACGAATTCGGCCGTAAACAACCCCGCTGGCAGTGGTTTCTGGGGGCCGATCTCGGCCCGGTCATCATGCCGCCATCGGACTCGGACGCACCCTGGGGGGATGCGGTTTCGCGGACGATGAGCCATGCCTATTTTCTCTGCCCCTCGCTGGCCGCGGGTCCGCACGCCCGGGACATCCGCAATGGCGCGTACGGCTACAATTACCAATACCTGGGCAACGCGCGGCGGGATTCATCACCGGATGCATATGATCACTTTCCGGTCTCTGAAAACGAGATCGGATCGCCGTCTCAGACGGTGCTTGTGGCCGACAGCCGCGGCGCGGAGGCGGACCACGGCAGGCATTCCTACACGCTCGATCCGCCGCGCCTGGCCTTCGAACGAAACGCGACGCGATTCGGCCCCGGCCCTTCGGATGGCCCGATTTCACACTCCCCGGCCGAGGCGCGGCACCGGGGAAAAGCCGCCGTTGGCTTCGTGGATGGACACGCGGAGGCCATGTCCCTTGACGAATTGGGCTACGAGATCGGGCCGGATTCGGTGGTTGTTCCGGATGAATCGAGGACGAGCCCGATCGCGACCAACCGGCTCTGGACCGGGACCGGTGCGGATCGGTATGCGGAAGATCCATAATACATTCTGAAATTCTTACTCGTGCGCCCAGTCTATCCCGGGTGCTTGATCGGATTCTCGAATGTATCCGTTCAGTCCGGACATTTGGGGGGTGATAAGACGCTGCAATTGCTTTAATTTGTTTTGTTATAAAGAGTTACGTGATGGCCGAGCAGGTTGGGGGCGGCATTTGTTATTGCACGTTTTATCGGGCGCTTTTTTTGGGTGAACCGCGGGTTCCGGTACGCGGAGCGGTGGGACGCCCGGCATCTGTGTGATGAAACGGAAGCACCGGGAAATCTTCCATTCGTGGCAGGAGTGATGACGATTCTACGCTTCCCCATCCCTGCTTGCGCACGATTCAGGACGGTGAAAAGTGACTGTTGCATCGAGTTTTGTCGTCGCTATGATGGCCGCGCCTGATACGTGCGCGGCGTGTCCGGCCGCCGATAAGAGGTATTCTTGAGATATCGCCGGCAGACGACCGAGCGTGGAGGCGGCACACCCACGCGGGTCGCCGGTTTGGAGTGCATCCTAAAACCCGTGTCGCAGGTTCGAAACCTTGCGACACGCACCGGTTGGAAACCGGTGCCACAGGACTTTTAGAGTCTTATTCCGAGACTTCTATGCGTTTTGCGCGCATCTTGTCAGGGTTCTGTTT
>JBHHUV010000301.1:0-3736 GCA_046754005.1 Phycisphaerae bacterium
GGATTTCGCCGGACTGTGCTGCGCCAAGATCCCGCCTGAACTGTCATGGACCCCGCCACCCCCCCCTCGTTGCCGTCTCAACAGCTTTGCGGGATAATCACCTTCAATGAACAACCCTCGGAACAAATCACTCAGAAAACTGATCTCAGACCAAACCGTCCAGATTCCCGGCGCCTTCAACGCCCTCACCGCGCAAGCGATCCAGAAAGCGGGCTTCCAGGCCGTCTATGTCTCCGGCGCCGGTCTGTCCAATGCCGTATACGGCCTGCCCGACGTCGGTCTCATCACAATGACCGAAGCAGCAGCCCACGCCAATCGGATCGCAACCGCGGTTCAAATTCCCGTCATCGTCGACGCCGACACCGGTTTCGGCGAGGCGATCAACACGGCCCGAACCGTCGCCGAAATGGAGGCCGCGGGCGTTTCGGCGATCCATCTCGAAGACCAGGTGCTGCCCAAAAAGTGCGGCCATCTCGATGGCAAGGAATTGATCGACGCCAAGGCCATGGCGGAAAAAATCAAGGCCGCCACCGCTGCCCGGTCCGATCCGAATTTCATGATCATCGCCCGAACCGACGCCCGCGGCGTGACGTCTTTCGACGACGCCGTCGATCGATCGCGGCGCTATCTCGACGCCGGTGCCGACGCAATTTTCCCCGAGGCCATGAAGAACCGGGACGAACTCGCCGCCTTCGCAAAGAAGATCGACGCCCCACTCCTCGCCAACATGACCGAATTCGGAAAAACGCCACTCCTCCCGCTGGCGGAGCTGCGCGAGATGGGATACGCGATGGTGATCTATCCCCAGACGGCACTGCGAACCGCCTTCGGCGCGATCACCGCCATGCTCGCGGACCTGAAGAAAACCGGCGATCAAATCGCCTGGGTCGATCGAATGCAAACTCGTGCGGCATTGTACGAATTGCTCGACTATGATGGTCTCGACAGAATTGACCGAGCCGCAAAATCAAAGCCAAACGAATCATGTTAATGTTCAATCACAAACAATCGCCGGGTGCCGGGTGCCATGCTTACACGACCCGGCCGTTGGGGTCGGGTAAGCATGCCGATCCCCTGGGTTCCGACCAACAGCCGAGTGGGGTACTGGTTTCCAACCGGCACATGAAATCTCCTGTAAAGGATGATTGGCCTATAATCGCGATATAAGGAGGCAATCTCATGACGACGACCCAAGCAAGCGCAGGCCTGGCGGGCATCATCGCGGGCCAGACGACAATCGGTGAAGTCACCCAAACGAGCCTGCGGTATCGCGGCTACGGGATCGCCGATCTGGCGGAGAACGCCACATTCGACGAAGTCGCCTACCTCCTCCTGCATGGTGAACTCCCCACGAAGGCGGAGATGAACGAATTCCGTTCGCGCGTGCAGGGCGCGATGGAGCTACCCGAACCGGTCACCAACGCCATCGATGCGATGCCGGACAAGACGCCGCCGATGGACGTACTCCGTTCGGTCGTCTCCCTCCTCGGCCATACCGATCGGGACGGTCAGGACAACAGCCGCCCGGCCAACCTTCGCAAGTCGGAGCGCCTGCTCGGCCAGATCGCCGCCGCCACCGGCCATTGGGCCCGAAAGGTTTCCGGTGCCGCCCCATTCACACCCGATCCCGACGCCACCCACGGTGCAAACCTGCTGGGCCTGATCCTGGGCAAGCAGCCGAGCGAATTGGCCGGCCGAGTGATGGACGGCACACTGATTCTGTACGCCGAACACGAGTTCAACGCCTCGACCTTCACCGCCCGCACCATCGCCTCCACCCTCGCCGACATGCACTCGGCGGTCTCCGGCGCCATCGGCGCCCTCAAGGGCCCCCTCCACGGCGGCGCCAACGAGGCGGCCATGCGCCAATTCCTCGAAATCGGAAAAGTCGAAAACGTCGAAAAGTGGTTCGATGATCTCCAGGCTCACAACCAGGCCCATCCCGACAAGAAAAAGCTCATCATGGGATTCGGCCACCGCGTCTATAAAAACGGCGACCACCGAGCGGGAATCCTGCGTGAATGGTCACTCCAACTCTCAAAGGAGACCGGCCAGGGCCACTGGATCGAGATGGCCGATCGACTCCAGAAGCTGATGCTCGATAGGAAGAATATCCATCCGAACACCGACTACCCCGCCGCCCACGCCTATTACCAGATGAAGATTCCGATCCCGTTTTATACCCCCATCTTCGTCTGCAGCCGCGTGACCGGCTGGTGCGCCCACATCATGGAGCAATACGAAAACAACCGCATCATCCGACCGGGCAGCGAATACGTCGGCCACGCACCAAGAGACGTCATCCCGATCAACCAACGCTGACTAAAAAGCCCCCAAGCATGTCCCCGGCCCGACAGTGAGTGTATACTAAACCCACAATCATGCGCCCGTAGCTCAGCAGGATAGAGCATCGGATTTCTAATCCGACGGTCCCAGGTTCGAGTCCTGGCGGGCGCGGTTCTACCACATACACATCGATCGTGGGGGGAGGGTACGCGCGAAAGCGTGGACGATCAAAATCGAATACAAAGATTCTGTGGAACCAACTATTAGCGGTGCACAATCCCTTTTAAGATTGCCCCCTAATCGTCTTCATAACGGCGAGCGGTTGATTCATTCATGATGCCACTGCTGTGATTGACGGCATAGAACTCCACCCGCCGGTTCTTCGCGCGGCCCTTGCGCTTGGTGTTGGAGCTGCGCGGTCGATATTGGGCACAGTTCGCCTGGACGAGACTCTCGTTGGAAATGCCGAAATCACGCAATGCCCGAATGACGTTCATGGATCGAGCCGCGCCCAGCTCCCAGTTGTCTTTCCACTTGCTCTTGCGAATCGGTTCGTTGTCGGTATGACCGAAGACGTAGATGTCCCGATCACCAAAACGATCGCGAATATCCGACGCGATCTTACTCAGCGTTCGGCGACCGTTCCGGGTCAAATCGGCCTTGCCTGAGGCAAAGAGAACCGAGCCTGGAACCGAGATCATGTCGAACGTCGGCATGGTGACCCAGCCTTCCGCATCCTTGGCCTTGGAGGCATCGGCCTGAAGCGTACTCAATTCGCGATTCAACTGGTCGATCGTATCGCGCGCATCATTCTCGCGAACGATCGCATCGTTCATCTGCCGGTCACGATCGTTCAACTCACTCTTGAGCTGATCATTCTCCGCCTGCAAGTCCTGGATCTTCAAATCCTTCTCGCTCGGGCCGCAACCGACCGCCGAAAGACTCAATACCAATGCGAACAGGGGAAATGGAACGATGAGCTTGCGTGTCATCCATGTCATGGCCGATTCCTCCAGAGATTGAAGACGAGCACCCGCACGGGCACTCGCGCCGTTCACAATTCATTCTAAGAAAACGCAGTGTATCCGCGAGGAGAGATACCACAATTCCAAATCATCGTCAACGATTGATATTACTATTTTGATCATTGATTCTCACAAACGCAATACGCAGAAAGGTGTGACTGATTGCTGTGTTGTGATTTGTTGTTGTGCAAATATGACAACCCTACGCTCCTCCATGAACCGCATTTCCGGTGAGTGTGCCACTGCTTATATATGACAGTGCTGCATTTCTCCTTGTCCCAAAGGGGCAAAGGGCTGTAGCCGCGGGTGGAGCAACGCGGAACCCGTGGTAATCGATGTCAGATGCCATGAAAATACCTGGCGATGTCATTCTAAGGATCAGCGACAAAATAACTTCCCGGCGGGTCCATGACAGAATCCGCGGG
>JBHHUV010000302.1:0-3731 GCA_046754005.1 Phycisphaerae bacterium
ATCTGAATCGTTGGATCTGGACCGACATGTATCCTGATCCCATCCCTGGCGACTTCGACGGGGATACATGGATTACGGCCACTGACACCACCATGCTGAACGACTTTATTGCTCTGAATGATGGTGTATCGGGCATGGACGACGATATGGATCCGAATAATAGCAGTATTGATCTCTCACAATATGCTGACAATTTTTCCATCTTCGACACCAACTACGACGGTTTCATAGTCGCATCAGACGTCGTCTTGCTCGGCGACATGGACCTGAATCAGATCGTGGATGTCCTGGATATGGACGATTTCGTCCTCGCTCTGATCGACCCGACTGTGTATACAGACACACATGGAGGTGTAGATCCGCTCATACGCGGTGATATCAACAGTGATGGATCCCTCAATGGTGAGGATATTATCGGATTCGTAGATTTATTGATTATTCCATGAAAACTGGAGGATTTTCTCTTTCCATGTCTTTGCGATTCTGATAGAATGGGGGCTAAGGCCGGTTTGCGGGGAGACGTGCACCCGCAAGCCATCGAGACGGATGTAAAAATGGGCGAAAGCAAGAAACAAGGTTTCACCCTGATCGAGTTGCTGGTCGTAATCGCGATTATCGGCCTGCTCCTCGCCATCCTCATGCCTGCCATGAGCGCCGGTCGCCACGTCGCCATGGATCTCAAGTGCAAGGCCAATCTTCGCGTCATCGGCCAGCGATTCATCGAGTTTGCCGATGCCAGCGGTGCCGGTCTTCGAGGCGACAGCCAAAAATTCGGCAACCGGTTTCTCATCGAGGACTTCCAGGAATCCATCTACGAAATCGATGAATACTGGAGCGACTATGGCGGTGCCGAACGCGTCAGCATGCCGATGGTCGAACAACCGCTGATCTGCCCCTCCGGCCCGCCCCATCTCGAACGCCTCAAGGGCTTCCCGTGCAGTTCCGGGGCCATCGGTCCTTTCAAAAATGTCAGCGTTGGTTTCAACATGCGGCTTGACACCCGGACTCGAGACGACCTTCCCTGGCCTTATCCGGCCACGGCCTATCTGACCAGCAATATCCTTCAGTTCCCAGCAGTCCCCCTCGCCTTTGATGTCGACGGTCGGAAGGCATTTGAGGACGATCGTCTTCCCTATTACTCCGCCCCCCCCATTCAAGACGACAAGTATATAGACTTTTATGAGGACGGGCGATTCTGGTTCCCCTCCCTCCGGCATCGCGGTGGTTTGAATGTCGCCTTTATCGGCGGCCACGTTCTCTCCAGCACCGATCCGCTTATGGAACCCTGGTGGCGCTGGGACTACCAACCCAACCCGTAGGCCAGTCCCCCCTGCCGATTCGTTTTCACGTTTTCTCCCCCTCCCCCCCCTGCGTGTGGGCCGATAGGCCGTCGATACTCCCGTTACACACACGTTACAGCCCTCTCCCCTCTACAACCGTTATACTGGTTGCGAGAACCCGACCGAGGGTGAACCGTCACTTTCAAGTCACCTAGGAGACATACCCATGCTCCGAACGAACGCAGCCATGGCCGCCCTTGCTGCCCTGCTTGTCCCTGTTGCGTGCCTGTCCGCCGTCGCTCAGGAGAAGCCCTCCTCGCCCCGCCCCGCGACGAAGAACGCGCAGCCCCAAAAGACCGCCCCCAAAACACGCGCTCGTCTAGGCCCCGTCTTTCGCTCGAAAGACGGTCGGGATGCGCCGATCTCCAAGCCGATGATCACCCTCAAGCCCGGCGAGATACCCAAGATCAAATTCGATGAGTCCGTCTATCAGTTCGGTCGCGTTCGCGCCGGGACTGATGTGGTCCACGACTTCTGGTACACCAATACCGGCACCGGCCCGCTCGAAATACTTCGCGTCAAGCCCGGCTGCGGATGTACGACCGCCGGTGAATACGACCGGATCGTTCAACCGGGCAAGCGAGGCAGGATTCCGATCAAGCTGAGCACCAAGCGATTCAGCGGCATGCTGAAGAAGCCCGTCACCGTGAACTCGAATGTCTCCGGCACTGGCGCCGTCATTACTCTTCAACTCGAGGGAGAAGCCTGGCGCGCCTTTGATGTCACGCCGAGAAAGGCCTCCTTCGGACGTGTCAGCCGAGACGATATCGAATCCCGGCCCATTACCAAAAAGCTTACGATTGTCAATAACCTGGATACACCGAGTCATCTCGGCAACATCCAAAGCTCCAATCCCGTCTTCACCACCACCCTCAAGACCGTTGAAGCGGGGAAGAAATACGATCTCGAGATTGGCCTCAAACCACCACTGCAAAGTGGCAGCAACTTCGCAACAATTTCAATCGACTCTGGAATCGAAGGCGAACCGCCGATCGAGGTTCAGGTCTCCGTCTATGTGACCTCCGCGGTAGACGTCATGCCACCCAAAATCAGCATACTGGCGAAACGCGAGCGGGATTTGAGGCGGATCTTCATCGTTCGGAACAACACCGTGAACCCCATCAGAGTCTACGATCTCGAGATCAACAGCCCCGGCATCACCGCCGCAATCACTGAAACAAAACCCGGCAAGGAGTTTCGGATCACACTGAACATTCAAAAAAGCTACCAGATTCCTCCCGATGGGGACATGATCACGCTCAAAACGTCTCACCCCAACACCCCGATTCTGAAACTCCCCATTCTGGTTCGCAATGTCAACGCATTGTCACAACGGCCCTTCTCGGCCGCCGGTCGGTCAATCTCCGCGATCGGCGCCGCGAAGAAACAGCCCACCTCCATCAAACAACGCACCTCGATAGAAGCGAAAAAATCAAGCCCAAACAAGGGTGCCGCCGGTTCCCGCTCCGAGAAGCCCCAGGTTGATGTGAAAAACAAGAAGAAAACAACTTCACCGGCCAAACCCAAACCATGATTTCAGATAGAATCTAAACATGTCGGAGCCGAAATGTGCGTAACCAGATCCTGACAGTGCTCGTCATTCTCGTTCTCAGTTCAGCCGCCGCCGTTGTGGCCAAATCCACCTGGTACGACAAGGACATGGAATTGCCCTGGATACGAACCCCGCCCCCGGCTCCAACCCAAACGGATCATTCCGATACCTCGAATCATGGAAAGACGGATCAACTCCCCGCACCCAAACCCGGCACCATCCTCATCGACCAGGTGCTCGATGATTTGGCCAATGGGTCGGCCGTCTTTGTTGATGCCCGCGAACCCCACGAGTTCGTTGAGGGCCGACTCCGAGGCGTCATCCACATTCCCTCCAGCGCCATCTACGACAACATTGATAACCTCTATGCCCAGGGTGTAGGCTCGGATGATAAGATCATCGTCTACTGCGGCGGCGGTGAGTGCGAGGCCAGCCACAATGTGGCCGACGCACTTCGAGGCGAATTTAACTTTACTCACGTTCTGGTCTATGAGAATGGCTGGGCGGAGATCGAATCGTCCGGTCGATTCGACGCCTACATCGAACGAGGAGGCGAGGAGTGAGTCATCAGAACCCCAGCTTGTTGAAGCCCATCCTTGCCCACCTCTGCGCCCTCGCCGTCGCGGGCTTTTTCCTGTATGCCGCCTTCGATAAAATCGGACCGAAAAACACGCGCCAGTTCGCCTTGGATGTAAAAAACTACAAGATCCTCGACGCTTCATACGTCAACATTCCCGCCATCTTTCTGCCATGGTGCGAGGCTGGCGCGGCCCTGGCTCTGCTGATTCCGAACACGCGTCGTGCAGGCGCCTTCCTCATTACTGTCTTCCTGATCGTCT
>JBHHUV010000303.1:0-3688 GCA_046754005.1 Phycisphaerae bacterium
GTCCTTTTTTGGTGCCACTGTGTCGTCTTCCACAATTAGATTGAAGTGCCGCCTAATTATATTACTCCCCACCCCCGCACTCTCAAACGTTCCCTCTGGGTAATCCTCTGGCCTCCTAAGGCACGCACACCTATCACTCCACCTTATCTTGGTGAAGTTGGGTATACATTGGGGAAAGAGCGCCTGGTAGAGCGTGTTACTCTCCACCATAGAGCGTATTGTGTGTGTGGTCTTCTCCGCATTGGGTGCGGTATTACTTACTTTGAGGGAGCGGAGAGAGAGGCGGCGCACGGGTCCACACACATCGCCGAACGCGACATCCTGAAGGTTTTTCGCAACCGCCGTGTTGCGGTGGGAAACATCGTCTCGGTCACCACACCATTTTCTGCTGACCCGAGCGAGAACAGACAAGAGGGGCCGGCCATGGCATTCGAATACGATGGTGAATCCTCGCGCAGCAGCGGCGTGACGGTACGATCGAGCACAATCTCCTGGGTGCCCGCGCGGACACACGATCGGGGCTGTGTCCGGATAATGGGTGGAGAGATGTTTCAGGTCTGCACGAATCACTATCGCCAGCGCGGTGCGGCCATCTCCTGCGATCGTTACAAGGAAATCGATCGGCGGTTGGATTCGCTGAAGTCGGCAAACAAATGGCTCGACGTAAACGAGGTGTGGGAGATTCTCAGGAGCGTGAGTCGACCCACGAAGAATATCCCGAGGCTGATGACGTATCACAGCGTCGTCTTCGAGCCGAACGCGATGCGGATGCACGTTGCGTTTACCGAGGATGGCAAGCCTGCTCCGTCATGCACGCGCGTGACAGTCGATGTCAAAACACTGCTGTATCGATCCGAATTGTGATTCTGCTGGGTGCCACGCTCAAGCCGAAGACGCCCCGATCAGAGCTACGCCGTTTATCAGAGTCGCGACCGTAAGGGAGCGGTCAGCGCTCACCCCCGTTGTTCGTTCCATACCCTCGAAGCGCCGACGAGAAGGGTTACTTGAATCCCCCCCAACTGGCGATACCCGCCACGAATCGCTACCCTGCACAGCATGCTCTGGCAACGACTCTTCTTCGGCGCGGTCCTGATTGCCGCCCTCATCGGCCTGATCCACGCCGACGACTCCCTCAGCGAATCAGCATTCGCATCCACCGCACCCACAGTGCTTCAACACATCGGCATGGTCCGCCGCGACGGCCTGATCGTGACCGGCGTGCTCATGACGCTGATTGTTCTCGGAACGGTCGAACTGCACCGGTTGTTCTCGGGTGCGGGCCACGCCCCGCTATTCGGCTGGCCCATTTTGATCAATCTCTGTCTGGCGGGCGTCCCCTTCGTCGTGGCAAACGGCCCACCCGGCGACGTATCGGCCCTGCACGCTGCCGACCATCATCATATGATTGTCATTATAGTGATCGCCTTCTTCGGAACGGCCCTCCTCACTGCCGTCCGGCGAAAAACCGACGGCGCGAACGGCGCCATGGCCACGACCATGCTGCTTGTGCTCTACCCCGGTCTCCTCGCCCCCTTTATCCTCCGCCTGCGGCTCTACGGACCCCCGGGTGCGGCCTGGTGGCTGCTCGTTTTCATCGCCACGGTCAAAGTCTGCGACATCGGGGCCTACTTCACCGGCCTGGCCTATGGCCGACGCAAGCTCATCCCCTGGCTCAGCCCCGGAAAAACGATCGAGGGCCTGGCCGGAGGTGTGGCGGCATCTATCCTCTTCGCGATGGGGGTGTATGGGTGGGCAAGTCAATTCGCGGACCCGGACTCGTCGATGCGGGCAATGTTCCCTTCGCTGCCGTTCGCGGCCGGATTCGGCGCGGTCATGGCCCTGATCGGTCAGGCGGGGGACCTGCTCGAATCACTCATCAAGCGCGATGCCGGGGCCAAGGACTCAGCCGCCGCCGTCCCCGCATTCGGGGGGGTGATGGACATCCTCGATTCACTCCTGCCCGCCGCTCCACTGGCGTATTGGATGTTGTTACAATAGGGGTGTGTAGGCATAGCATCCGGAGTACTTGTGACTTCCGAACTGCTTGAAGCAGTCGCACACTTTCTGGGTCGTGATTTCGGCCGATTGGAGACGACAGTATCTCGGAACAAGTCATCACACTCGACGGGGGCGACGAACAACGGATGCAGATCTTCGGCCGGGCCGATGGCAATCTTCGTATCATCCGCGAGGCCCTCGGCGTGAAACTCTTCGCTCGTGGCCCAACGATTAAACTCGTGGGCGACGCGGAGGCCGTCGGCAAGGCCGCCGCGTTGATCGATTCGCTCCAGGACAAGCTCAAACATCAGACGAACCTCACCGAGGAAGACGTCACCGATTGCCTGGCTGAACTCTCAGCAAGCAACGATCAGCCGCAAGGCGACATCATTCAGGTCTATCGCAAGTCGGTCACAATCCGCCCACGAACCGACGGACAGAAACATTATACCCGCGCTATCGCCGAACACGATCTATGCATCTGTCTGGGGCCGGCCGGGACGGGCAAAACCTATCTCGCCGTCGCCATGGCCCTGTCGCTTTTGAAAGCGGGAAAGATCAAGCGGATTGTACTGGCCCGGCCGGCAGTCGAAGCGGGAGAGCGGCTCGGCTACCTGCCCGGCGATCTTCAGGCCAAGGTCAATCCCTACCTGCGACCGATCTACGACGCCATGAACGACATGATGGAATACGATCAGTTCAAGAGATTCATCAAGAACGATGTGATCGAGGTCGTCCCTTTGGCCTTCATGCGCGGCCGAACCCTCAACCTGTCGGCGGTCATCCTCGACGAAGCACAGAACGCCACGCGGCAGCAGATGCTCATGTTTCTCACACGACTGGGCCACCACAGCAAGATGATCGTGACCGGCGACGACAGCCAATCGGACCTCGACGGATCGTCTCGAAGCGGTCTCGTCGATGCGACCCATCGCTTGAAGAACACGGAGGGTGTAGCGATCGTTCGCCTGTTGAAGACGGATATCGTACGCCACTCGCTGGTGACTCGAATCGTACACGCCTACGGGGATCCTGCCGTGACCGATTCAACCACGACATAAACTGTGGCCCCTTCGTCCTTCATCTCGCGAGTCGGGGTTGGATGGGTCATCTGACCCATCTGTTGATCGTGCGGTACAGAAGACCTGGCGGCTATTCACAAAGAACCATCCGGAAATCCACCAGAATCTGCGCGGTCTCCCGGACACATTTCAGCGAGCAAACCGCGTTTTCCACTTCACAGGCCCGATACTGATTCAAACTCTTGTGTTTGAAAGGGTTGCATGCCGATATGAATAAGAATAGCGATCGTCTCGATTCCGTGGAGGACTTCGGATGGCAGGTGAAGCTCCCGAACTACTGCCGCAAGGCGGGCGATTGAAACAATGGCTCGCTGAACTGACGGATGCGCAATTGGGCGCCTACATGTTGCTTGCCGCGGGGGGCGTGGGGATGATCCTCCTGTTGACGGACTGGATCCTCTTCGGGTAACGGCACGATCCGGTACCCCCCCTCCCTCACAATCCAAGCGGATTCATTTCCTAGCGAACAGGTTCACTTGATGAGCGGACCGGACTGGGGTTGATCGATCCGTACCGTATCGGATGCCTTGGCGCCAATCCAATACTCCATCGCCTTTGCCCGTGTTTCTGAATCCAGCATATCCAGGCTGATAATCCCGTTCGTATCC
>JBHHUV010000304.1:0-3677 GCA_046754005.1 Phycisphaerae bacterium
GATTTCGCCGGACTGTGCTGCGCCAAGATCCCGCCTGAACTGTCATGGACCCACAAGCACGCCCGCGTATTCCGGTCTATTGTCAAATCGATGAGACTATCAAACCATGGCCCTCGAATGCCCCCATTGCCACCAACCGCAACCGACCGTGCGAAGCAACAGCAAGGCCTGGTTCTGGCAGAGGTGGCGCTGTGACAATTGTAATTCCCTGATCACGTTCGATAAACGGCGGCAAATTCTCCTCTTGCTGACGTGGCTAATTCCCTCCATTCTCATTAATTGGATCATGATTAGCACACCAATACCGTCGCCTTTTATTTTCTTTCTGCTCGTGGCTGGCTTTTCTTTCCTGCCCTTGCTTTTAATGTGGAAGTTCCAAAGACTGGTCGTATTACATGCATGTGGTACATTCTGCCAAAAGTGCGGCTATAACCTCACCGGAAACGTCAGCGGCCGCTGCCCGGAGTGCGGTGAGAAGTGTGCCGCGAATCAGAACCAAGAAATACCAATCAAAGGGCAGGACCGAACCCCTTGATCATCATCATCGATAATTACGACTCCTTCACCTACAACCTCGTGCAGCGGCTCGGTGAGATCGGTCTCGATCAACCCACGCTCCAACACGAAATCGTCGTCCATCGAAACGACGAAGTCACGCTCGACAGGCTCGATGAGGCGAACGCGACACACCTGATCATCTCCCCCGGCCCCTGTACGCCGCGTGAGGGTGGCATCAGCAACGATGTAATCCGCCACTTTCACAAGAGAATCCCGATCCTCGGCGTCTGTCTCGGGCATCAGTGCATTGGCCATGTCTTCGGCGCAACCATCGAGCGGGCCGAACGTATCATGCACGGCAAGACGAGCGAAATCCACCACGACGGACGCACACTCTATGCAGGTTGCCCCAACCCCCTCACTGCGACACGTTATCATTCGCTCATTGTGAATTGGAACACTCTGAGTGCCGAGTTCGAGGTCGCCGCCTGGACGGATCAAGACGAATGTATGGGGATCCGGCATCGAACCCATCCTCTGGAGGGGGTGCAATTTCATCCCGAAAGTTTCCTCACCACGGATGGAACACGGCTGCTGGAAAATTTCCTGAAAAGATGAATCGCAACCGGCGTACGCTTTCCCGGGATGCCGGCCACACGAAAGGATTTCATATGTCGGATACCTACGACGCGTTTCTAACGAGAATTCGCGAAATCGGTCAACTCGAAGCGACTGTCGAACTGCTTGAATGGGATTCCGAAACTTGCATGCCGGATAACGGTCTATCGATTCGCGCCGAGCAAGTCTCGCTCCTCTCAACCCTGGCACACGATCGCCTGACCGATCCAATGCTCGGCGACTTGTTATCGCAACTCGAGGACAAGACCGACGACGAGGCGGCGGCGACGAATGTCCGCGAAATCCGCCGCAGACACGAACGGGAAGCGAGGATCCCCAAGACCCTCGTCGAACGAATCGCCCGCGTCTCGACGATCGCCAAGAGCGCATGGGCAAAGGCGCGGAGCGAATCGGCATTTACTCGGTTCGCGCCACATCTGGCCGAATTGCTGGACCTCCGGCGACAGGTGGCCGAGGCCATCGGTTACGAGGGAGAATGCTATGACGCCCTGCTCGACGAGTTCGAGCCCGGCGCGACGGCGGCGGAATTGGCTAAGGTTTTCGACAGCCTCCGCTCCCCGCTTGCAGCATTCGTGAAACAGTTGTGTGAATCCGAAACACAGCCCGATCCATCCATCATTGAGCGCAGGTTCCCTATCGAGATGCAAACACTCTGGTGTCGTCAATCCGCCGAATTGATCGGTTTCGACTTCAAGAGCGGACGGATCGACACCTCGGTCCATCCCTTCTGTTTGAGCACAGGTCCGGGAGACGTTCGCCTGACTACCCGTTATATGGAAAATTTCTTCCCCTCCGCCGTCTTCGGCACCCTGCACGAAGCCGGTCACGGTCTCTACGAACAGGGCCTCCCGAACAACCACGTCTTCACACCACGAGGCCATGCCGTCAGCCTCGGTATTCACGAATCGCAGAGCCGCCTGTGGGAAAACATGGTCGGCCGGAGCCGGGCCTACTGGGAACGCTACTATCCGCAGTGTCAGACAGCCTTTCCCGAGGCACTGTCGGATGTCTCATTGGACGCCTTCTATGGCGCAATCAACACCGTGAGGCCGTCGCTGATCCGCGTCGAGGCGGACGAAGTAACCTACAGCTTGCACATCATTCTCCGATTCGAGATCGAGCGCGAACTGCTCGAAGATCGCCTCAAGGTCTCGGATGTCCCAGAGGCATGGAACACGAAGATGACCGAGCTGTTGGGTATAACGCCTGAACAAGATTCGGACGGCTGTCTTCAGGATATCCACTGGTCGATGGGCGCATTCGGCTATTTCCCCACCTACGCCCTGGGCAATCTCTTTGCGGCACAATTTTTCGCGGCCGCGTCGCGGGCGATGCCGGATCTCCAGGATCAGATTCGGCAGGGCGATTTCACCTCCCTGCTCGAATGGCTCCGCGTCAATATACACCTGCACGGGCAGCGCTATCGTGCGAACGAGCTGGTCCGGAACATCACCGGCACGCCGCTCACGATCGAACCGTTCATGACCTACCTCCGCGAAAAGTTTTCGCCGATCTACGGGTTGTAAAAGCGATGGCGAAGAAGAAGAGCACGAGTCGACTGATGCGCCAACCGCTCGGTGCGCACATGTCCGCGGCCGGCGGCCTGGAAAACGCCTTCTATGCAGGCCGGGATGTCGGCTGCGACTGTCTCCAGATCTTCGTGAAAAATCAGAGGCAATGGAGCGCAAAGCCCCTGACCGACGAGCAGATTCGCACCTACCGCGCGGCCGAAATGGAAACGGAACTGGGCCCCGTCTTCGCCCACGCCAGCTATCTGCTGAACCTGGCCTCACCCGAATCCGCCAACCGCGAGAAAAGTTGCAAGGCTCTCGTCGACGAACTGGAACGATGCGAGGCATTGGCCATCCGCGGTCTGGTCGTCCATCCCGGCGCCCACATGGGCGACGGTGAGGATGAGGGCATCCGGCGAATATCTCAATCGCTCGACCATGTCCACGCGAATACCAGGGGATTTACGTCAAAGGTCTTATTGGAAACCACGGCGGGCCAGGGTAGTTCGATCGGCTGCGAAATCGAGCAATTGGGCGACATCATTGACGGTGTGAAATCGCCGGAGCGGTTGGGCGTCTGCCTGGATACCTGCCATCTCTTCGCCGCGGGGTATGACTTCAGAGACCGCCTGGAATACGAGGAAATGATCGACACGCTGGATCATTATGTCGGTTTCGATCGCATCTATTGCATCCACATGAACGATTCCAAGACATCATGCGGCAGCCGCATCGACCGGCACGAGCACATCACACAGGGCGAAATCGGAAAACAGGGATTCATTCATATCCTGAAAGACCGCCGACTTGTGGGTGTCCCGAAAATTCTGGAAACGCCGAAGGGAAAGAACGAACGCGGTATGGACCTGGACAAGGTCAACCTCCGCCGGATGCGAAGCCTGATCCGATCCTGAATGTGCGTTTTCAATCGCGGGGAGCATCAGCATCACGTCGAACAGAGTCGCTGATCAGAGCCGCGACCGTAAGGGAGCGGTTGGCGCTCACAAAGCATGACTTATGTATATTTTT
>JBHHUV010000305.1:0-3671 GCA_046754005.1 Phycisphaerae bacterium
ACATTCGGATACTGACGGAGGCACCGGCAAGCAGAGCTTGCCGGTGGCACCCTGGGTTTCTTACGATGGGGCGGCATGGGTGATGTCATACCGGGATGATACATTCGGATACTGACGGAGGCACCGGCAAGCAGAGCTTGCCGGTGGCACCCTGGTGGCACCCTGGTGGCACCCTGGGTTCTGGGTCTTCGATCCCGACCCTCCGGCCCCCGCTCCCGGTTTCCGGTTTCCTGCCCACTCCGCTACCATACCCCGCCTTATGCGATATGAGCGTGCCTGTATTGAATCGATCGGCTATGAACTGCCGCCGACCGTCGTGACTTCGGCGGCGCTGGAGGCGCGGCTTGCGCCGGTTTATCAACAACTTCACCTGCAACCCGGTCAGCTCGAAGCCTTGACCGGGATCCGTGAACGGCGCTACTGGAAGCCGGGTACGACGATGGCGGAGGGTGCGACTCGGGCCGCTCAGAAGACTCTGGCTGCCTCGGGCGTGGCGTCCAACGACATCGGTATGCTCATCTACGCGGGGGTCTGTCGCGACTATCTGGAACCCGCCAACGCCTGTGCCGTCGCCGACGGGCTGGGTCTATCTGGAAATACGGAGGTCTATGACGTCTCCAACGCCTGCCTGGGCGTGATCAACGGGGTCGTGCAGGTGGCCGACGCGATCGAGCTGGGCCGCATCCGGGCCGGTCTGGTCGTCTCCTGCGAGTCGGCCCGGCAGATCGTCGATCTGACGATCGAAAAGATGCTGGCCAACCGAGACATGGAGACGCTGCGGCTCTCGCTGGCGACGCTGACCGGCGGGAGCGGGGCGATCGGCGTGGTGGTTTGCGAGCGGGGGCTGTCGCCGAACGGCCACCGGCTGCTGGGCGGGGTGATGCGTTGCCGGCCGCGCTATCACGACATCTGTCGTTGGTATGCGGCGACGAGCAGCCCGGACGCCCGGCCGACCGAGATGATCACCGACGCGGCGGCGGTTCTGGAGCATGGCGTGGTCCTGGGGAAAGAGACATGGGCCGCCTTTCTGGAGGAAATGGGCTGGAGCGTTGAGCAGGTCGATCGGACGATCTGCCACCAGGTCGGTGCGCCTCACCGGACGACGGTGCTTCGGGAGATCGGTGTTCCCGAGGAAAAGGATTTTCAGACATACGCGTTTCTGGGCAACATCGGCACCGTCAGCCTGCCGATCACCGCGGCGATCGCCGGGGAGCGCGGCTTCCTGGAGCGCGGTCACCGGGTGGCGATGTGCGGCATCGGCAGTGGGCTGAACTGTTTGATTCTGGGTGTGGAATGGTAGAGAAGTGACTCATGGGGATTGACGATTATGGATCGGCATGTAACACGCCGTGTGCTCGGCATGCTTACCCGCCCCGATAAGGCTGGGGCGTGCAAGCATGGCACCCGACCAACATGGTTTTGGAATCGATGAACGATCAAGCAGCCGCGCTGTCCCTGACGCGTGTGCGCATCAAAAAACCGTCGTTGATCAAGCTCGCACGAGTGGCCATTCTGTTCATCGTTGTCGTGGCCGTCATCTTCACCGTCAACATTGTCATGCTCATCTATCAATCACCCCTGATGTATGGGCTGTCCGGGGGCGTTACTCTTATTCTCGTTGTTTTTCTACTGACCTGGCCGTGGCGCCGGAGAACGGTTGCCAAGGTTGAACGCATTCTGTCGAAGGCCCCGCAGGGCGATCTGAGTTCCATTGTTCAGGATGTCACACAACTCCTGTCGAGGACCGAGACGACTCCGCCCATCCGGGAATTGCCTCAGGTGCTCATCAAGCACGACAGGACGGGCGAAACCATTCAGGTCTGGTTGAAGAAGGAACCGCCGCCGATTGAGCCGTTGACGGAGGTCTTCGAGCCTCGGCTGCTGGACGAGTCCGACGCGGCCTTCGACGAGCTGGCCCTGGCCGCCGACAGCGAGGGCGAGCCTACCGACCCCAACGCGGGCGACTCGCCCGGACACCGTGAGGATTTGTTAGGCACGCGACGGGTCAAACGCAATATCAAGCTCAAGGGCGGCTGGATTGCCGTCGTCGGATTTACAATCGTTACGGTTCTTGCGGGTATTGAATCTCTTCAGCGGGGCCGCGTGACTTGGCAGTTTCTCATGTGGTCCACAGCGCTCCTCCTCAAATTATTCCTCCCTTTTCGGAGAAGTCTTTTCTCCACGACCCAGTGGCTGCTGGTTCCCGGTGGTCTGCTTCTTCGTAAGGCCGGGCAGCGCGGTGGGGGGGCGAAGCTGCATATTTTCGATCGCAGTCAAAGTGTGCTCTGTGCACAGCAGCTTCGTCGAGGCAGATGGTTGTTGACCGTCGCCGATGCGGAGGGATCGGAGACGATCGTGGCGACGGAGCCGGAGCAGCGGCTCCTGCTTCGCGCCTGGCTCAGCCCTTTGAGGCCGCCGCCCGTGGAGCAATTGATCGACTATACGTAGGGTCCGCTGCGCGGAGTGAATTAATACGGTGGACTTTATTGTCGAAACAGAGTCCGTACAGCAAACCCTGCTGGAACTGTTTTCCGCCGCCCCTTCAGGGCTGAATGCAAAGAGACTACGGATACCCAGGGTTTCACCCTGGGCTTTGTTCCGTCGTCCTTTCAGGACTTGTTTGGGATCAGGACTTGGTTGAGATCAGGGCTTGGTTGAGATCAGGGCTTGGTTGAGATCATGATTCGGTTGGTATCAGGTCTCTGTTGTCGATGGACCCCGTCCCAGCGCTGTCAGCACCGTCTGGTACCATTCGGTGGCCTGCTTTTTCTGATCCGGGTCGGTCAGGCGTTTGGCGCATTCGCGGAGGAAGCCTTCGGCGGCTTCGTGTTGCTGGAGATACTTGGCGTAGATGATGCCGAGGAGGAACTTGATCTGTAGGATGTCGCGATCACCCGGATAGGTCTCAAGATGTTTCTCGTAGGCGGCGGCGGCCTGGGGATAGCGACCGAGCGTCATCAACTGATTCGCGACCATCAGCATGTTCTGCCTCGGCAGGCACTGTGACGGGTCGCGGACGACCAGCGACTCGTAGCGATCGGCCGCGCCGGTGTAGTCGCCCCGGTTGACGAGCTCGGCGATCTCCGCGCGAAGCCGGACCACTTCGCTATCCACCGCGACCGCCCGTGCCTCGACGGGCCGACCGGTATGGACCGACACGGTCTTGGCGACGCGGCCGAAGGTGGCCTGTGCCCTGGCATTGGGATCGGCCATGACGGCCTTGAACTGCTGGCGTTGGTAGAAGCGTTTGATCAGGGCGAGGATATCGTACTGATCGCGCGGCAGTGCCCGGATCCAGAGGAGGAACAGGCACAGCGTGAACCCGAAAAAGTAGCCGGCGATATGGGCGGAATAGGCGACCTGGCTGTATCCGTGGCCGGAAGAGAGACTGGGTGAGATGATGTTGTCCCAGAGGATGATCTTCGCGACGATCAGGAGCATCGCCCGGATGTGCATGGTCCCGATGTAAAACCACAACCAGTAAAAAGTCGTGATTCCGCTGTGGGGGAACAGGACGAGAAAGGCGGTGGTGACGCCGGCGATGGCCCCGCTGGCGCCGAGGCAGGGATTCTGTGCGCCGCTGACGAAACCGACGCCCGCGAAAATGCCGGCGGCGAGGTAGAACAGCAGGTAGGCGGCATTGCCCATCTTCGAATTGACGCTGTTCCCGA
>JBHHUV010000306.1:0-3651 GCA_046754005.1 Phycisphaerae bacterium
GATCGCCACGAGCATGCTGCCCGCGAGAATCCACAAGGCTTCACGAAGCAGTGCGTCCCGCCGCTGGATCGTGGTGGAAATCAGATGATCGAGTGTTCGCATGGTTCTAATCCTGAAAGATAATCAAAAACAGGAGCCGGCACCGTGAATGTATCAAACGGGGCCGTTCAATCCGACACGTGTTCATGAAGGAGGATCATTGAAGCGGAATGTCCGTATCCCGTCCAGCGGAGGACCAACGGGGTCGATAGGCGACGAACTCCGATCCGCCGCAGACCACGTTGAAATCCAACCGGATGGTATGCACGCGCTCCAGGAGATCCTCGCGTTGGCTGAAGGCCTCATACCAGGTGGGAAAAATAACAATATAGGCGGGATCGTGATGCACCAGATATTCGTCGATCGTCCCACCGTCGAGATAGTGCTCCACAATCTTCGGCTCAACCAGGCCGACCGTATCCAGGACCGGTCGCCGGGTGATGAAGCCGATCGCCCCGATGTCGTTGGTGGCGATCAGCCGGTCTTCGGGTGTTCGCTCTCGCAACCAGTGGGCCATTTGAACCTGCATCTCGTGGATATTGCCGACGGAGAGCACCGCGATCGTGCCCATCAACAGCGATCCACCGAGGGCCCAGCCTATCGTGCGACGACGCTGGATCGAAAATGGAACGTCCCGCCAGTTCCACCAGGGTTTCAAAACAACCGCACCGGTGTGTTGAAGCGCACCGAGCGCGATCAGAATGAAGAGCGGCGTCAGGTGGGCGAAATAGCGTTGATTCTGAAACCAGATCAAGGCGGGCGGATCCACGATCGCGCGAAGAAACGGATAGCCGATCAGAATCAGGATCGCAAGCCGCCATCCCGACGCTGCCCTGCCGTCATCGTGCCAAAGGGCCTTGAGGGTTCGTGCCATGCCGAAGGCAACTGGCAGACAAATGGTTCCCAATCCGACACCGATCAGAAAGATATTGATCCAGGGCCAGCCGGCAACGGCGAACACGGCTTGAAACCAGGCGCCGCGCCGGATCGCGGCCGGTAGGCCATCCATCCAGGCGGGTTTGGCATCGATCGATGTCAGTGCTTTGGCGCCAAACGTCGTGGGAACGAGATGCCCGTCCTGGTGCCAGTGGTAAAACCCATAGGCGACGATATAGACCAGCCACACCCCTGCGATCGGAATCATCTCTTTCGCGGCGGCGATAATCCAGGCGCGATTGCCCGGCCGCCGCGTGGAAATCAGCCGCTCCAGAAAGATCAACGGCAGCAGGATCAGGCACTCCGGACGAAACCAGATCGTCAGGCCGAACACCGCGGAGCCCACCCATCGCGACATCCTCGACCCGTGGCCGTAACTCCACAACCCCAGCAGAACGATCAGGCTGTAGACCGGCGCTTCCATGCCTGCGTAGGCCTGAACGATCGTGGGAAAGGTGACGATGGTGAGCACCCCTCCCCAACGAGCGATCTCAACGCGACCGGTCCAGGTGCGCAGGAGGCCATAGACAACCCATCCCGTGCCCAGACTGCACAGGCCGCAGAGCAGATACGAAGCGGCGTACCAATTCTTCACAAGGGCAAAACAGCCGGCCAGGAGGAAGGGAAACGCGGGCGCCGTGCTCCCGCTGCTCGGAACCCCCGGGTTGAAGGACATCTCGCCGTGCTCAAAGAGATTTCGGGCAAACTGGAGATGGATGAAGGCATCGTCGATCGGAAAGCCGGAGAAAAACACGTGGCCGATGACGGCCGAGACAGCTATCCAATAGACGGCACTCAGCGCGACGAACCAGCCGGTGATAATCATCAGATCGCGCGCGACCGACGAACGAGAACGAGCCTGATCCAACGGGGAAAGCGTCAGATCCGGCACGGGGCTTGCGGTCATCACCGAGACACGAGGTTCGTCCAGACGATGCATTGAAACAATCTAAAGGTCCATGGATTCAACGTCAAACCGCATACCCACTATCCGGCGACGTTCCTGAATCAATACAAGAAGGTAGCACGCTCCGCCCCGAACTGATACGCCAACGATCCAATGCGTGCCAATCGCACCTGCCTATCGCACGCCTGCAATCAATTTTCGAACCGCTTCAAAAGGCGCCGAGTCCGGCTCGGTAAAGCCCGTTACATCGAGCTGCCGGCAGATCTTCTCGTCGTTTTTCAATTCGTTAAAAAGATAGTCCTCGAGCCTGGAGGTCAGTTCCGGATCTGCGCCGGGGCCTGCAACAACAACCATCTCCGGGATAGCCACCGTCTCACCGACGATCTTGAACTGATCCTTCGACGGGCCGAGAATGAAGTTGCCACCAGTCTCCAGCATGCGCTCGTAGTCCACTTCATCGATGACTCCGGCGTTGACTGTGATATCGGCGATGATCGTCTTGGCGACATCGTGGCCGAGATAAAGGCGGCCCTCCAGTCCGATCGGCGGCGGCGTCAGCAACTCGGGAAGAAGATTTTTCACCGGCACACCGGCCTTTTCCAGTGCCGCCCGGGCCGCGGTGTCGGTCAGCAAATCCCCATAGGTGCCAAAGGCAAAGCGGCGACTCTCGCAATCGCTGATTTCCTTGACATGCGAATTCGCCCGCAGAACGATATAGGCCTTTCGCGACGATTTGCCCAGCGGGTTGATTCCCATCGCCAGGATCGTCAGGGCGCTGGTGTCTTCGATCGAACACAATTCCCGTGCGGACATGATGGCATAAGCATAGTTTCCCTGGGCCAACTGCTCGGCCAGTCCTGTCCCATCCGGCTGGACACGGAAGGCCACCCGTCGATCGAACAGCTTTTCGAGTCGCGGGTGCAGATCGCGAAACATCTGAGGCGGGCCGAGGAAGGGCGCCTGCGTCGAACCGATCTGGACGATCTCGCCATTCATGGGATCCGCCTGACAGCCGGCAAGAAAGCCGGCCAGGAAACATAGGAGAACCACGATCGTGTTGGGGTGCCTTGCCATCGACGCCTCTTGCTCACTCATAACCGCCGAGCCACCCTCGGGCGAACCGAGAGTATATCGGCCCTCGGCATGAAAGTTCAAGAGAAAGTGGGGAGGAAGTTTCCAGTTGCCGGTCGCCACTACTACGCGCCCCAGCCACATCGGGGTAAGCTTGTCTCATACCTCGAACAGCCGATCACCGGCGTCTCACGACACCGGGCTTTCCGCCAGAACCGTGCGATAGAGCCGGCTGATCAACGGATCCTGCCAATTCGAGAGCTGGTCAACGGCTCGTCGAATAATCTCGATCACGCGAACCATCGAATCCGCGGTTGAGGTGACAGGACAATCCTCCTCGATCATCTGAAAACGCACGATGTCACCGCCGTGCAGATCGCGACCCTCCGTTCCGATCGCGAATAAAAAGACCTGACCGGAGTCGGTCACGATGGCACCAGAACCGGTATTGGGGCGGTAGGCGAGTACGGTCCCCCTCATGGTATGGACCCTCCAGCACAAGATGGGTTGCCAAGTGGGAATCCGTTCCAGAACAAGGAAAGCCGGCCGCCTGCCGGCTACGGCGAAGGGGATTGAAACCAAGGGGAGAGTGTAATGCCGGTCGACGAGAAATGCACGAATAAACCAGGGGAAAAATGTCAGAAGGGTCCATGACAGTTCAGGCGGGATCTTGGCGCAGCACAGTCCGGCGAAATCCG
>JBHHUV010000307.1:0-3636 GCA_046754005.1 Phycisphaerae bacterium
CGGATTTCGCCGGACTGTGCTGCGCCAAGATCCCGCCTGAACTGTCATGGACCCGACGCTTGACCGTGCCACCCATTTTGCATCCTCGGCCCTGTCGATTACGGTATAATGAGTGGGAGGCCGATGGAAATAGAATCCGTGGCATCCTTTGGGAGATTTCTCCATGTCCAAAATACCCTTTTCAGACATCCCGTTCTCTGTGCAGGAAGTTCGCGACGAATTCGATCGCCTGCTCGATCGCGTCTGGCACGGCGGCCTGAGCACAGCCCCCCTCGACGGTCAGGACTGGGCACCCCGCCTGAATGTGTACGATCATCAGGGCGAATACCTCGTTCGGGTCGAGATCCCCGGCATGAAGGCCGACGATGTCGAGGTCTCCATCCTCGACAACGTCCTGACAATCAAAGGCACCAAGGTGATGCCGGAAAAACCGCCCGAGGGCATCCGGCGCATTCGATCGGAATGCCGGTTCGGCAGCTTCTGCCGGAATTACGAGTTTCCGACGGCGGTGCTGGATGAGGGCGTCTCGGCGTCGTGCAAAGAGGGCGTGCTCCGGATTCGGGTGCCGAAATCGCCGGAGACCCAGGGGCGCGCCGTAGAGATCAAATCCGAAGACTGACATCTCACACCCCGTGCACAGGCTGCACGCCGCGACAGGGTGGAAGAGGTTCGCATCCAGAATCGATGGTTCAAAAAACGGTGTTATTTTCCGGTCGGGTCCAAGGGGTGGGTTTTCGCTATATAACCCATACGCTTTCAAACGACTATCAGGTTACCGGGTATGTCAAAAACCTGCCGGATGGTCGGGTGGAGGCGGTGATCGAGGGGGATCAGCTCGAGATCGACCGGTTTATCAACGCGATCCAGGCTGAAATGGAGGATCACATCCAGGAAATCCATGTGACGGAATCGCCGGTCAGTGGCCAATATGAGGCTTTTGATGTACGATTCTAGTTTCCGGATGCTGCTCCGGCGGGTGTCTCGAGAAGACCCCCTTTCGCATGCGGTCGGATGTTTGTTATAATAAGAATGGAAACCGCGGCAGTAGATCCCTTTGCCGCGGCGCGTCCGGTCGAGTTTCGTGTCACTGACCGGGCGGTTCAACCGAGATCAACGATCAGCATCTCAAAACGCCGAAGCCTGCAAGTGCGCCGGCGCGGATGGGAACCGAGCCGATAGGGGGATCGGGTCGAGCTTGCCCAGATCAGATAGTGCACGGGCGTTCAGGTGCTGATCGACACACCTCGCGCATCATCCGGACTTTGGGAAGAATAGGGCCAACGTTGCAACCAGATCAAGTTTACGGGCAGATCAAATGTACAGGAAAGGAAGCCGAACGAGCCGGACATGTAGTCCGCCGGCTCATGAGATTGTTCACTCCAAACCATGATGGGATAAATTGTTGATGACAGAACCCTCGGAAAAAGTATTCAACGGCATACTCGAACTCAACGAGAACGGTCCGGGCTATCTACGTGATCCTCAGAAAAACTACGCGGTGAACCAGCAAAATCCGCAGGTGACCCGCGATCTGATCCGTGCCTTTCGGCTTCGCGGCGGCGAGCCGGTCACCGGCACCTGGAACCAGGGCAAGCGCGGTCGCGGCCGACCGATGATCAAGACAATCCAGGCTATTGGCGACCAGACACCGGATGCCTACGGCCAACTGCAACCATTCGATGATCTGGAGGTGGTTCATCCGAGCGAACCGTTGAAGTTCGAATCGCCCGGCGGTTCGATGTCCATGCGAATCGTGGATTTGTTCACCCCCATCGGCAAGGGCCAGCGCGGCCTGATCGTCGCCCCGCCGCGAACCGGCAAGACGGTCCTGCTCCAACAGATGGCCGAAGGCATCCGTGCCAATCATCCCGAAGTTCTGCTCATGATGCTGCTGATCGACGAGCGGCCGGAAGAGGTGACCGACATGCGCCGAGCGGTCTGCAATAACGGTTCCGGCTGGGTGAACGGCCATCCCGAGGTGGTCTATTCGAGCAACGATCACGAGCCGAAGAACCACGCCCGCATCGCGAAGCTGATGATCGACAAGGCCAAGCGACACGTCGAGATGGGACGGGACGTGGTGATCCTGTTGGATTCGCTGACGCGGCTCGGCCGGGCCTTCAACAACCTGGTGGGTTCAAGCGGTCGAACCATGACCGGCGGGCTCGACATCCGTGCCCTGGTGATGCCGAAAAATATATTCGGCGCCGCACGCAAGATCGAACACGGCGGCAGTCTGACTATTATCGCCTCGGTCCTCATCGAGACCGGCAGCCGGATGGATGATTTCATCTTTCAGGAGTTCAAGGGCACGGGCAACATGGAACTGGTGCTCTCGCGGGATCTGTCGAACCTCCGCATCTGGCCGGCGATGAACCTGGGAGAATCCGGCACGCGAAAGGAGGAGATGCTCCTCGGCCCGGAGACCTACGAAAAGATGTCCCGCATTCGGCGGCGACTGGTCTCGATGCCACCCACGAAACAGATGGACGAGATCCTCAAGGAATTAGCCAAGCACAAGTCAAACAAGGCCTTCATCGACAACCTGGCCTCCTGATATGGCAGTACTAAGAATCACAGATTGATTCACTTTCCTGTTTCAAGACGCCCTCGTATGGCAGCGCTAAGTATTTCCATAGCACCTGACAGCGAAGGCTGTTCGGCCCCGGAGGGGCCGTGGATTGTAGCCACGGGTGGAGCGTCGCGCGGACGCAGCCCCGCGATGCGGAACCCGTGGGATCAATGTTGCATTTTTGATCATACCGCCCCGGAGGGGCGGAGGATGTCGGCGTCCGGACCCTCGAGCTACGCCGCCCCTACCGGGGCGGTGCTCATCAGAAAGACCACGATGACCACAGGTTCCGTTTCGCTCCACCCATGGCTACAGCCCTTTGCCCCGTTGGGGCAAGGAGGAACGTAGCGATGTCATACTAACCCGTGCGCCCGTTCATTCCTTACGTCCACGAATTCCGACCGGCTATCATTCACAAAAAGTCAAAAAAATCCATGTCCTACCAACATTTCATTCTCGTTTCGATGCCCGGTCTCCGGACGCGCGATCTGGAACACATGCCCCGGCTTCGGGCGATGGCCGAGGAGGGCGCCGCCACCGAGTTGATCCCCACCTTCCCTTGCGTCACCTCCCCCGTGCAGGCCAATATGCTCACGGGCACGACCCCAATCGAACACGGCATCATCGGCAACGGTTTCTACCATCGCGATCGAGGGGAGGTCGAGTTGTGGGTCGGCCGCAATGGATTGATTGAGGGTGATCAGGTATGGGACACCCTCGCCCGACGCGGCGTCTCGCAGGCGGCGTGGATCCCGCAAAATATCAAGGACGCGGCGGCGGACTTCATCGTCACGCCGGAGCCGATTCACCACCCGGATGGCCGGACGGAACTGTGGTGTTATTCCAAGCCGGACGGGTTGTATGAGAAGCTGCTGAAAGACGTGGGTCATTTTCCGCTGATGCACTTCTGGGGGCCGATGTCGAACATCAGGTCGACGGAGTGGATCGTCAATGCCGCTCTCTGGTTGTTACAGCGGGAGCGGCCGCGGTTCAACTATGTCTATGTGCCACATCTGGACTACCAGGCGCAGAAGCATGGGCCGAACAGCGATCAACAGGCCGCC
>JBHHUV010000308.1:0-3611 GCA_046754005.1 Phycisphaerae bacterium
CCACCGCTCGAAAAGCGGACCTTGCCAACCTAAACCCAGCCCCACAAACGACTTCACTACACACAAACCCCCCGTGGAAAGGTAAAAAATCATGAAACCCAACCCCAAATCTGCCCTCATCCCAAGCCACCCCCCGCCCTCAGCCACAAAATCAACCAGAAGGGACGAGAGTCGTTTATTTTTGGGAAGTCGCGGAGCGTTCCGCCGAGTCATCGACGCGGAGGAATCCATACCTGCGACACAACAGGATAGCGATGAGCGCGATCGCCATACCGAACGGAGCCAACACCAGGCCCGGCAAACACGTCATCGCTGCTCCAACGACGGCAAAAACCAGTCCGAGGCCATAACAGGCCAGCACCGTCTTCCGAACCGTCAACCCCCGGTCGCGGATCTGGTCATAGAAATGGCTGCGGTCACCAATAAACAGCGGCCGCCGGTTGAGCCGCCGCCGACCGATCGCCAGGGCGGTATCGAAGATCGGGAACCCAAAGACAGTCACGCTCGCGATGAATCCATGCCAGGAAGCAAGCCGCGTCATCAGGATGATGACGATCGCGACGGAAAAACCTAGCAACATCGAGCCACTGTCGCCCATGAACAGGGAGGCCGGATTGAAATTGAACTTCAGAAAGGCGAGGCAGGCGCCCAGAATCCCGATGGAGACAATGGGTACCAACAGGGCAGTGGGTGCATCGATCAACCCCTGCCCCAACAATGCAAACACGGCGAGAAAACCAATCGCCGTAATAGCGACAATGCCGGAACAAAGCCCGTCAAGACCGTCGATCAGGTTGGTGGCATTGACCGACCCGGCCAGGACAAGGACACAAAAAAGCGCATCCAGGCAGAAACCAACCCACCCGCCGAACAGGGCGTCTCCCCACGGCGGAAAGATAGAGCCGGACAGCGAAACCGCCACACCCTGCCCCACACCCGCCGGCAGAAGTGTAAATGCTACAAGTGTCTGTATCGTAAGTCGGGACATCGGGCGCAAATGCCGGATGTCGTCGATCAAACCGGTGAGCAGCAGGACGGAGCCGCCGAGGGCAATCCAGATGGATTCCGTATTTAAGACAGGATGAAAAATCAGACCCAACAGGATGGCCGCGAGCCAGCCGACGTAGAGCGCAAGCCCGCCCAGAAAGGGAATCGGTTTCTCGTGAGGCTTGAGACCGGCGTCGGGCCGATCATAGAGTGAATAGGAAACCGCGATGCGCCGCACGACGGGGCCGGCCGCGAGCGTGGCGATGAGGGCGGCCATCAGCAACGAGAACAATTCTACCGCCGTCTCGAATGCGCCGGCAGCGGCTGTGCCCAATGCGAGAACCTGATCAGGTAGCGGCGTCATGGAACGAGAGGATGCACGTTGCGATGCGCTGTTGTTGGGTTTCAGTGAGTTCGGCGTAAATCGGAAGGGCGAGCACCCGCTTCGCGGCGGTCTCACAGTTCGGCAAATCGCCCGCCCGGCCGCCCAGCTCGGCGAAGCACTCCTGAAGATGCAGCGGAACCGGATAATAGATCTCCGTGGCAATGCCGGCGGAACGCAGCCGATCCCGCAATCCTTCCCGCTTCGGTGTGCCAATCACATACTGGTTATAGATCGAATCGTTCCCCTCCGAGATGCGCGGCGGCTTCACGACGGAATCAGCAAACAGCCGGTCATATCGAGCAGCGTTCTCGGCACGTCGCTTCGACCAGCCGTCCAGATGCCTCAGCTTCACCCGAATGACGGCCGCCTGCAGAGCATCAAGCCGAAAGTTCCCCCCGATACGCTCGTGGTAATACTTGGGCTTCGCCCCATGATCGCGAAGAATCCGACACCGTTCAGCCAACCCCTCGTCGTTCGTGACGATCATCCCCCCGTCGCCGAAGCCGCCAAGGTTCTTGCTGGGGAAGAACGAAAACGTGCCCAACCGGCCCAGGCTACCCGCCGGTTGGCCATGATGCGTCGCGCCGATCGATTGGGCGGAATCTTCCAGGACCGGGATCGACCGTGCGTTCGCCAGTTCCAGGATCGGCCCCATCTCCGCGCACTGCCCATACAGGTGGACGGGAATGATCAGCTTGGTCCGCTCAGTCATGAAAGGAGCAATGAGTTCGGCTGTCGTGTTGTAGGTCTCGGGATCAATATCGACAAACACCGGCCGAGCGCCGAGACGAGACACACAGCCTGCGGTCGCGAAGAAGGTAAAGGAAGGGACGATCACCTCGTCGCCCGGGCCGATGCCCAGTGCCATCATCCCGCAGAGCAGTGCATCGGTGCCGGAACTGACGCCGACGCCATACCGACAACCACTGTAAGCCGCGATCTCCTCCTCGCAGGCCGCGACTTCAGGACCGCCTATGAACCACTGCGCCTCGCACACACGATCCATCGCCGCACGGCATTCATCGCGAATCGACGCATACTGTGCCTGGAGATCCAGAAGTGGAATGGATGGCTGCGACAGGTTCGTTACGGTCATGCAACCGTTCCTAATAGAATCGTGTACCACTGCTTCAAGATAGAATCGTGTGCCACTGCTTCAAGCAGTACGATTCCAAGAAGAGCCACGGACTTCAATCCGTGCGGCTGTTCAAAACCTTATGCGATCCAGAATCGCAAACGGTATTTAATAGCGCAGGGTCCTTGTGCGGACCAACACGACCGGCCTGATCTCTGTCAAGCTCTCGGTACAATGCTTGCGAATGGTCTACCTTGCGAACCAGCCAACCTGACTCCATCGGGTCCATGACAGAATCGGCGGATTCCATGCCGGCTTCCCCAGTGCAGTTTTCGTTTGCCACCGACTTCAGTCGGTGGTATGCACCTCTCACAATGAACCTCAGCCGGCTTCAGCCGGACTTTCATGACTCAACCACGGCAAAACAAACGAGGTTCCAACAAGCCCCGTTCACGGGGCTTCCCCGCTGAAAGCGGGCTTCAGGCCGGCCCCTTGGGGCCGGTGAATTGCAACCCCTATCCATTCAGCCCGTTTCAACGGGCTTACTAATCGAAGGATACCGTTTACTGGCTACTGGAATAGCCCCGAACGACACCCGCCGATTGGATCATGGACCCTACTCCACCTTCCACGTGTCACCCGAGTAAAGCAAGTCTTCCAATGTGCCCGGTCCCTTCTCGGCGGTCGCCTGTTTGACCTGTTCGTGGATCCCCGTCTCGAAGAGCGGCCTGTCCACGCAGCGGAAGACCCCCATCGGCTCGGGGAAATGAGGATAGTGCATGCGCGACAAGAGATAGGCAAGGCTGGGCTCCGGCGCCTTCTCATCGTGGAACAGCAGGTCATCCTCCTTCACGCCGCCATCGGCGAGCGAGACGATCTCCGGGTCCATGCCGTGAAGCCGAATTCCCTTGTCCCGATTCTTACCGAAGACCAGCGGCTTGCCGTGCTCGAGATAGATGGTCGTTTCAAGTTTCTGTTCGCGATCGGTCGCAAAGCTATATTCACCATCGTTGAAGATATTGCAGTTCTGGTAGATCTCAACGAAGGAGGTGCCGTGATGATCGGCGGCGCGGTGCAGAACCTCGGCTAGGTGTTTCACATTGCGATCAATCGTTCGAGCCACAAAGGTCGCCTCGGCGCCGATCGCGACCGAGAGCGGATGGA
>JBHHUV010000309.1:0-3609 GCA_046754005.1 Phycisphaerae bacterium
TCGCCATCAGCGACGAACTCAACCACGCCTCGATCATCGACGCCATCCGCCTCGGTCGCCAGATCAACAAGGCCGCGAAGTCCAAGGTCTACAAACACTCCGACATGGCGGACCTCGATCGCGTCTTGAAGGAAAACGCCGCCTTCGAAAACAAGCTCGTCGTCACCGACGGCGTCTTCAGCATGGAGGGCGACATTGCGAATCTGGGAGAGATTCGCCGCCTCTGCGACGAACACGGCGCCCTGCTCATCGTCGACGACTCCCACGGCGTCGGCGTCTGTGGCGAGACCGGCCGGGGCGTCGCCGAGCACTGCGGCGTCCACGGGAAAATCGACTGCATGACCGGCACCCTGGGCAAGGCCCTCGGCGGGGCCGCCGGCGGCTACGTCGCCTCCCGCAAGAATCTCATCGAATTGATGATCCAGAAGTCGCGGCCGCAGTTGTTCTCCAACGCCCTGCCCCCCGCGACCGCCGGGGCGGCGACGAAGGCGATCGAGATCCTCACCCGCGACAACACCCGCGTCGAAAAGCTCCGCGAAAATGTGCACACGATGCGTGAAGGGTTGAAGAGCCGGGGTTTCGAGACCGTCGAAGGCCCCAGCGCGATCACTCCCATCATGATGGGTGAAACGGCGAAGGCGATCGCGGCGGGCAAGCACCTGCTCGAACTCGGCGTTTTCGTCATCGGCTTCGGCTTTCCCGTCGTCCCCGAGGGCACGGCCCGCCTCCGAGTCCAAATCTCGGCAGCCCACACCCACGCCCATCTCGAACGAGCGTTGGATGCCTTTGGCAAACTGTAGGGTGGGCATTGCCCACCACATATTCTCACAGGGGTGCCACTGCTTCAAGCAGTGCAAATAGCCAAGTATGGTTCACCGAGGGGTGCCACCGGCAAGCTCTGCTTGCCGGTGTCTTCGTCAACGATTGGGTCTATCATCCCGAGCGTCCCCATCACGGATAAGACAATGACCAACAACTGGGCCGTCGACCTTCACGATGTCCGTAAAACCTACGGCCGAAACATCCGCGCCCTCGACGGCGTCAACGTCCGCGCCGCCCCCGGCGAAATCTTCGGCCTCCTCGGCCCCAACGGCGCCGGAAAAAGCACCCTCGTCAAGATCATGATGACCGTCGTCCGGGCCGATAGTGTCGAGGGAACCGTCCTCGGCCGACCCGTCGGCCACCGCCGGACGATGGCCCGCATCGGCTACCTGCCCGAGGCCCATCGCTTCCCCGCCTACCTCACCGGTCGCCAGCTTCTCGACTATTACGCGTCCCTCGCCGGGGTCCGTCGATCTGACCGCAACCGCCGCGCCGCGACGCTGCTCCAGCGAGTCAGCATGGCCGAATGGGCCGACACCAAGATCGCCAAGTATTCCAAGGGCATGCTCCAGCGGCTGGGCATCGCCCAGGCTCTCATGAACGAACCCGACCTCGTCGTCCTCGACGAACCCACCGACGGTCTGGATCCCATCGGCCGCCGCGACGTCCGCCAACTCCTGCTCGAGATCAAGGCCGAGGGCAAAACGGTCTTCCTCAACTCCCACCTCCTCAGCGAACTCGAGCTGGTCTGCGACCGGGTGGTGATCCTGATCGGCGGGAAGGCTGCGAAGGAAGGCCGAATCGAAGACCTGTCCCAGGAAAAGCTGGAAACCCGCATCGTCGCCGACGGTGATCTGTCCGCCCTTCGCGGCGAACTAGAGCGCCTCGGCGGCACCCTCGACGGCGACACGATTACGCTCAACCACCAGGACCGCCGCAGGCTGAACGAGGCAATCGACCTCCTGCGCTCGCGAGGCCACACAATCGAATCTGTCACCCCCAAGCGGTTCAGCCTTGAGGACATTTTCGTACGGGCCATGGACAACGAGTCCGGCGGTGTCGGTGTCCTGCCCGTCGCCCGACCGGCAAGCAAACCATCGGAGTAAGACCATAATGCTGATCCTTCAACTCCGCGCCCTGATCACCGACTGCTTCCGCGAGGCCCTAGACCGCAAGCTCTTCTGGGTCATGGCCGGCATCAGCATCCTGATCGCCGCGGCAATGGCCTGCCTCAGTTTCGACGCAAAAGGTATCAATCTCCTGTTCGGGCTGACCCATATCGACTGGTATTTCCTGGCGACAAGCAACCCGGACTGGCACGCTAACATCGGTGGCCTGTTGACCAAGCTCATCGCCGACACCTACATCGGATGGATCGGCATCATCATCGCCTTGGTGGCGACGGCTGGCATCTTTCCCACCTTGATGGAACGCGGTGCGGTTGATGTCATCCTGGCAAAACCGATCTCACGCCCCATGATCTTTCTGGGCAAGTATCTGGGGGGCATGGTCTTCGTCACGTTGCAGGTCTCCTTCTTCGTGGTGCTCACCCTGCTCGTCATCGGGTGGCGTTGGGACTACTGGACCTGGAACTATCTGTGGTGCATCCCCCTGACCGTCGCGCTGTTCAGTTATATCTTCGCGTTTTCGGCTCTCTTCGCGGTCATCACCCGAAGCGCGATGGCGGCGCTGCTTCTGGCCATGCTCGCATGGGTCGGCATGTTCGGTGTTCAGATGACGCACGAGATGACGTTGATGCTGCCGGCGATGGGGGGTGAGATCAATCCCACCTGGCTGCGCGTCACAAAGGTAGCCAAGTTCATCATCCCCAACACGCGGGACATTCCCCACATCGCCGGAACACTCGTGGGCACGTCAACCGAGTACGAGGACTCATTCACACCACAAGAGGTGCCCGATCAACCCAGCGTCATGCAGATGGATCCGCAGAAAATGATGGAGGCGGCCAAAAAGATTGGCACTGTAAAGATCGCCACCTCGATCGGCTCCTCCCTGATCTTCGAGTCGATGATCGTCCTCATCGCCATGTGGAAATTCACTCGAAAAGACTTCTGATCAAGGATCGTCGATTTCAGATCACATTTTTCGATGATGTTGTAGTTATTGTCGTTTTTGTTGTTGTTGATTTCGTTGTTGTTGTTGATTTCGTCGTCGTTGTTGTTGTTTTGTTGTTTTGATTTCAAATTTCAGATCGCGTATAACCAACCATCCCCACAACACAAACCTGCTGCGTACAAACCCCTCATCTTATTTTGTTGTTGTTGTTTTTGTTATTTTGACGTTTTGACGTTTTGGCGTTTTGACGTTTTGGCGTTTTGACGTTTCGACGTTTCACCGCATCAACGTCCCCTCCCCCTTCAGCGTCCGCGACATCAATTCGCTCAGCGTCGCGATCACCTCCTTCCCCTCGAACAGCACCCCATGCACCGCCTCGGTGATCGGCATCTCCACACCATGCCTTCGAGCCAGCGCATAGACGCTCTTCGTTGTGGGAATCCCCTCGATGACCGACGCGGTCGATGCCAGCACCTCCTCGACCTGCTTCCCCTGCCCGATCAGTTCACCCGCCGAACGGTTGCGGCCCACCGGCGAGATACACGTCGTCACCAGATCGCCCAGCCCCGCAAGCCCCGCGAACGTCTCCAGCCGCGCCCCCATCGCCACCCCCAGCCGCTGAATCTCAACCAGCCCCCGCGTCAGCAGCGCCGCCTTGGCGTTGTCCCCCGCCTTCAGCCCGTCCACGATCCCCGCCGCCAGCGCGATCAC
>JBHHUV010000310.1:0-3607 GCA_046754005.1 Phycisphaerae bacterium
GACCAGAATGCCGAGCGCGGCATTGACCGGCACGCGGCGGGTGAGATCGGCCTCGCGTTCCTCTGCGGTACGATAGAATTGACATAGCTTCATTGTTTCTTGTCCCCTTATGAATCCATCTTGCGTTGCGCCTGCATCGCGTCGAACAGTGCCCTGAAATTCCCCTCGCCGAAGCCCGCCGCGCCGCAGCGCTGGACGAGTTCGATCAATAGCGGGCCGGCCTTGGGTCGGGCGAAGCGGCCGCCGCCATTTTTTGTGAATGCCTGCAACAGGTATCCGTTCTGATCGCCGTCGAGCAGGATGTCGCGTGATTTCAGGTCGTCGATTTTCTGAGCGACGGGGCCGATCTTCCGTGACGCGATTCGCTGCGGCATGGCTTCGTAGTAGGCTGCCGGCGTCGGCATGAATTCGACCCCTTGCGATCGGCTGTGGTCTACCGCCGCGAGGAGGTCCGAGACCTCCCATGCGAGGTGGTGAATGCCCGCGCCGCGGTGGACCTCGATCGAAAGCTGCACCTGCGACCGATCGAAGCGCGGTCGCAGCGGCTCGTTAAGCGCGATCTTCACACCGCTCGATTCGTCCCACATGACGACGGACTTGAGACCGGTGCCGACGCCGGGTTGAACATCCTCGCTGTGGAACTGGACGTCCCACAGTCGATTGAAACCCATGACGTGCTCGAAAAAGGCAATCGTCGGCATGAGGGTGCGGGTGTTGGCCGTGAGGTGGTCGATGGCCTTCAGGCCGAGCGGATTGCATGATGCATCAAACTGACCGGTCGGCTCCATGCCGGGCCGCTCATTCGATTTTGGTCGTTCGACGAAATAGAGTTCGACATCGCCCAGAGGCGTGGCGATGGCGAGTTCCTTCCACGCGCCGCCGGCGATTGGCTCTGATCGGATGAAATCGATGGGGGTGGCGTTTCGTTCGACGAGGCGCTGCTCAGTTGCGGCGAGATCGTTGACGAGAAAACCGATCCGCGAGAGGCCCTCGGGGTGGCGATCGAGAAGGCGCTCCGCCCGCGAGCCGAGCACGACCGATTCGGCGAGCACGAGATCGATTTCACCGCATCGCAGCAGATGCCGCCGGTAGCCCCGTGATTCGACATCCGCCTCCGTGCTTACGGCGACGGGTTGGAAGCCGAAGCCGCTGGTCAGGTATGCGATCCACGGTTCGGCGTCGTGGACGCAGATTTCGAGACTGTCGATGCGTTGGATTCCGAGATTAGCCATGGTCGCACTCCTTGCGAAGCCCCCCAAACCGGGCGGGATGGACCGATCCCGCATCGGATGGGATGCTAACATGAGGCTGGGGTGTCGTCGAGGATATTCGGGGAAGCCCGTTGAAACGGGCTAAAGAGGAACAAAAACTAGCCGACAAACCGCCCCCAAGGGACCGGCCTGAAGCCCGCTGCGCGGGAAAGCCCCGTGAACGGGGCTGGGGGATTTCGGATTGAGGATTGACGATTGGGAATGTGTTGGAACGAAGGAGATGGATCGAAGTCCACCCTAGTAGTGAAAGCCCCGTGTACAGGGCTGTTTGTTCGCGATGCAGATTTCTCCGATTGTGCAGATGATCAAGGACCGCGTCACGCCGCTTCAGCGGTGTTTCCCGCTGAAGGCGGGCTTCAGGCCGGCCGTTTACGGCCGGTGGGTCTTGGCATCCCCCGGATGATTAGCCCGTTTCAACGGGCTTACTGATCAAGGCATCTGGATCGTGGTTCGTATCGCCGATCAAACCGCGGATCGTTGAACTTTTCAGAGATGAATCCAGCGTCCGCAGGTAGAACCAGACGGCGAGCACGATCAGTATCTTGCACGCGCCGCTGATGTTTTGATTCCACCAATTATACAAATCAATAATATCGTATGTCCATTTTGGTGGTGATGTCATCAGAGAACCCATGTAAAGACTCCCGGTGTTTCGTGCAAAGATTATCTCGCTGGTCCAATTGAAGGTATCCATAACCTCACCGCACAGAATCAACGAAAGCGGCACGAAGGCGAATAACATGATGAGGCGCAATGTCCGTACCTTGACTGAGTCAACGGTTGACAACATGAATACCCAGAGCAACACAATGGACAATGGCTCACACATCCGGAGTATGTTGACAGTTACCTTCGATCCATAAATCCAGTCATGGGACAAGATCGAAGGTGAGGGGTACGACCATCCCCGAAGAATCAAACATTCCGTAAACAAACCCAATACAGCCAGAACATTGATCAAGCTCGCCAGGCGAGGGCGAAAACGATCCGTCCTCTTCACCAGCAACCGAGTGATGACGAGGATCGCTATCAATTCAATGAGCTTCGATCCCAACGATCCATACATCCATGCCTTCACGGACCGATTGATCCACTGTCGGTTCGACAATTGAAGCGCGTATCGCAATACAACATCGATTTGAATCCACAAGATGGTTTCAAGAAGAATTGCGCCGACGAGAATTACCAGACCTCGGCGAATCGCCAGCGCAGCCCGACGGCTCGGAAGCCTGAAGCCGATGGGCAATGCGGATTGCACCACGGGAAGTCCGCACTCCGTGCAGATTCCATCACAAGCCAGGGTATGAAGGTTGTAGCCGCAGCCGACACATTCCAGATCGGATTCGATTCGTTGGGGATCGACGGGGGATTCTTCACTTTCAGCACGTTTTTCAAGCATGGGGATGATCCACACAGTTTATCATTACAGTCTTGAGTCCGCTTGAATCGGCGACTGCTCTCCGATTGCACTGATTGAAATAGCTACGGGGCATGATCCGACTCCGGCGTGTTCGAGGTAAGCCCGTTGAAACGGGCTAAGATTCGATCGTGTGCATGTCTCACCGGCCGTAAACGGCCGGCCTGAAGCCCGCTGCGCGGGAAAGCCCCGTGAACGGGGCTGGGGGATCATACGCGAGTAACAGAGTAACACAGGATCGGAATGCCTGCCAAGAAGCGGTTCACCCGCATTTTGATTCGTCTCCCACCTCCGGAGGGGGTGGAGGATCCACGCCGTAAATGTGTGCATTTCCCCTGATCTATCCTTCACCCTAGTGTTCTGGCTCAGTCCATGTGAATACAGTCATGCTGTCGGTTTCGAACCCTACGCTTGGATAGACCGAAGACCTTGATGATGAGTAGTACCACCACGTGCTAATCGGTCCTCGTTGATCCGACATAGGCTCGCCGAGCAGTTCTCGAACCTGAGCAGTGGACATACCTTTACGAAGTTCACGCCATGCCTTCTTGTTCGCCGACATAGACGGATTTCTGGATCGTTTTGGTTTTGTCTCAAGCTTTGCAATACGCTTTTCAAGAACAGAGACCTTATGCTCTAGATTGGCGATCCGTGCTTCTAGGATTAAAGGCTGCTCTTTGCTCTGTCCTTCGGTCAATGCTGCAAAGCCAATGGCACTCAGCACAAATACTACACAACCGATGAGTGGCTTATTCATGATACGCCTCCGAAGTAGCCGTGGAATGGACTACGTGGCCCATTTGATATACCTACTCACCCGCTCGCAGGGCTGATCTTGCTGGTAAGGCTGTACCGTCCACACTTCAATGCTCACCCCCGAAACTGCTCGTCCTTGTACTGCTCATATAGGTGTTTCAGC
>JBHHUV010000311.1:0-3601 GCA_046754005.1 Phycisphaerae bacterium
GCATCACCAACGAACGCGGCAAGATGATGCTCCCAGCCGTCCGGCTGCCCAGGTTTCATCTATCCAGCGTGACGAAGTTCTGAAGACACTCTGAAGTAGTCGGACGTATCATTGTAGAACACCCGCCCTGGCTGCCCATCTGGTAAACACGGTACGGTAGAATATTCGCACACACCTTTTCATAACCTCTCCGAATAAAGACGCACTACCCCTGGGCCCGCAGCGCGATAAGCCAGCACACAGCCAGTAATGAGAGAGCCCCTGAACCCAGTGCAAATTGGGTCCGTGCACTCATGTGAATCTCCTGACCGATAGCACGATAAAGCCCTCCCAAGATAAGACCGGACAGAAAACCAGTCACGTGTGCCATGATGTCGGTTCGTTCCCCCCCGGTCCCGGTGAGGGCCAACAATGCCACTCCACCCACAACAGGAGCCCAACGACGAATCCAGCCGCCTTGATTCCCATGACGCGTCTTCAGCGAGTATGACGACAGAATCCCCAAGGCTCCAAAGACTGCTGTGGAGGCCCCGACAGCACTGTGATCCGCCGGTTGTATCCAGGCGTTCATCGTATTGCCGACCGCCCCCGTAGCGAGGATGCTGGCCCAGGCCAGACCTGATCCGAGCAGCCGTGCCACATAGAGGCCAAACAGGCCGCCAATGACCAGGTTCGAGACCAAGTGCACGAAGTCCAAATGGAGGCTGAGGGCTGTCACGGTGCGCCACCATTCACCGTGGCGCACGAGACCTGCGTGTGTATTGCCAACGGCGAACCAGTCCGACGAGAATGCGGAACGGTTTTGTAGAATCGCAATCAACAGCAGTACCCCCGCATAGGCGAATACCCCGTTCCAACCATGACTCCGCTCGGGCGGTGGTGTAGACCGGTCTTCTCCATTGCGGTTCTCGCGGGCGTATGCCTCAAGTTCTGCTGCGGCCCGGTCGGTATCCTGCTCGGCCACGATCAAAAGGTATTCGCCCTCCTCCCGGCAGACTGTATTCCTGATACCGATGGCTTGCAGAACCAGTGCGCGTTCCGTGCAGTCACGGCGCGCGGCGGAACGATACACAGTGCAAGTGGGCTGGTGGAAACGGCTCATAATCTCACGTAGCATTTGGACACAAGAATACTACCACAAGAACGTCTCGTATCGTAATTCGGATGGCTCAAGCAGATCCCGACCGAACCACATGTGTGCGTGACACGTACGAGATGAATGCTGACTCACATATAATTGTTTTTCCTGACCTTGAGGAATGATATACGACAAACCAAATGCTGCCTGCTGGTAGCGTACCGGCGGCCTGACTGCCGCTGATCATTTTGTGACAATGTGAGGTTTCTCTTCTCGCTATTCCACGAGAGCGAAGTCAAAATGTCGATCATCCTCCCGGTTCGCTCGCCGAGAGATGGGAGCGGCCGGACTAGAATGGATATGCGGACTACTCCCTCACATTGGTTCGGTAAGATGGGGGAAGGGCATTTTACCGCTTTCGATCCGTGCGGCAACCGCGACGCGAAGAAACCTCGTGCCACTCGGTGGATATCGGCGATTCTGACTTTGATTTTCGAGCTTGTTGGAGGCTGAAATATGGGGAATCTCACGACATCGATCGACTGATTCCGGTTATTTCCGATAAGGCTTGAACCATTCCAACCCATTCCCTCCGGTTTTCGGTGCTTCAGTCCCCATTTGATACGCAGGTCTATGGATGATGCCCCTTCGTTCCATGGATGGCGCACGACTTGCCGCGAGTGTCTTTCAAGCTGTAGGTCAAGGGATCGGAAGGCCCCCCCGGGGGGCTCCAAATGCCAATGGGCCCCTGTGGGTGTGGCAACAGCATGACCGGGATGAGGGTCATGCCGATAACGCTGCCGGGCATCGATTGGATGCGCCGGCGATGGTCGCGTGTGCGAAGGGATTGTTGTTTTGGATGGGAAGTTTAGAAAAGTGAAAAAACTACGATGAAGGCGCGATATCAAACGATAGGATTCGAGACAGCGCTCGCTGCCTTCCTCGTCTTGATCGCCCTCAGCCCCAGGTGGGTAGCGGGCCAGACGATCATCGCTGAGATCATCGACGCGACGGGTGACGGCGCGGGCAATGTCCTGATTGATCCCTACGGTATCGCTGTGGACGGCGCGGGCAATGCCTATGTGTCGTGTGTCAACAGCCATAACGCCTTCAAGATCACGCCCGCCGGTCTCATAACCCAGATCATAGACGCGACAGGTGACGGCGCGGGCAATAATCTGTCTCAGCCTGAAGGCATCGCCGTGGATCCCTCGGGCAATGTCTACGTGGCGGGATCAGTCAGCGACAACGCCTTCAAGATCACACCTTCCGGTGTCATTACCCAGATTATCGACGCGACAGGGGACGGCGCGGGCAACAGCCTTGATGCTCCAGGAGGAATCGCCGTGGACGCCGAGGGCAACGCCTTCGTGACGGGTATCTCAAGCAACAACGTCTTCAAGATTACACCCTACGGTGTCATCACCCAGATCATCGACGCGACGGGTGACGGCGCGGGCAATGGCCTTAACGGTCCGTACAGTATCGCCGTGGACAGTGGAGGCAACGCCTTCGTAACGGGCGCCAACAGCCATAATGCATTCAAGATCACACCCGCCGGTCTCATCACTCAGATCATCGACGTGGCGGGTGACGGCGCGGGCAATGGCCTGAGTCTTCCTCTCGGTATCGCCGTAGATATCACAGGCAATGCCTATGTAACGGGGTTCTCCAGTAACAATGTCTTCAAGATCACGCCCACCGGTCTCATCTCTCAGATCATCGACATCCTTGGTGACGGCGTGGGCAGTGGCCTTGATCTTCCCTTCGGCATTACTGTGGACGCGGCGAGCAATGCCTACGTGGCGGGTATCGCCAGCCATAACGCCTTCAAGATCACACCCGCCGGGGTCATAACCAGGATCATCGACAACACCGGCGACGGCGCGGGCAATGGCCTTGATATTCCTTTCGGCATTGCTGTGGACGCCTCGGGCAGTGTCTATGTGACGGGCTTTACCAGCGAAAACGTCTTCATGATTGCCCTCGACTGCAACTCCAACGGTACATCCGATGCAACCGACATCACCAACGGTAGCAGCCAGGATTGCAACCACAACGGAATTCCTGACGAATGCGACATTGTCATCGGAACGAGCCTGGATTGTAACATGGATGGTATTCCCGACGAGTGTCTGCTGGCTGGAAACGACTGCAACGCGAACGCCGTGCCGGATAACTGTGAGACTGACACCGATGGAGACGGAGCAATCGATGACTGTGATGGTTGTCCGACAGATCCGAACAAGACCCAACCCGGTGTCTGCGGATGCGGTGTTCCCGAGACTGATACCGACTCCGACGGCACGCCAAACTGTGAAGACATGTGCCCGAACGATCCCAACAAGATCGTGCCCGGCCAGTGCGGATGCGGTACCTCGGACATGGACACCGACGGAGACGGTACGGCCGACTGTATTGATATGTGCCCGAACGATCCGAACAAGACCCTCCCCGGTACTTGCGGATGCGGTACCTCGGACGTGGATACCGACGGAGACGGCTCACCCGACTGCATCGATC
>JBHHUV010000312.1:0-3598 GCA_046754005.1 Phycisphaerae bacterium
CTTTTCCTCGGTACGTTTCGAGCGATCTTTTCGTTCGACGATGCCGCCCTCATTGACGCCGACGCGGATGGGTATGTCGCGTTCGCGGCAGGCATGGATCACGCGGTCGACCTGTTTTCGATCATTGAGGTTGCCGGGGTTCAGGCGGATTTTGTGGACGCCGGCCTCGATGGCCTCCATGGCACGCTGGAAGTGGAAGTGGACGTCGGCGACGATGGGGACTGGGACCTGGGGGAGGATGTGCTGGAGGGCCTCGGTGTCTTTGGGGTCGGGGACGGCGACGCGGACGATGTCGGCGCCGGCCCGGGCGAGGGCGTGAATCTGGGCGACGGTCTGGTCGATTTCGTAGGTGTAGGTACTGGTCATCGACTGGATCGAGACCGGCGCGTCGCCTCCGATGGCGACGGGGCCTACGTGAAGCTGTCTTGTCTTGCGACGGGGTCGCATGATCGCGCATCCTTTCCGATGGCACCCGACGATTGTGATCGGAATCGTTCTGCTCGCCTGGTCCTGGATGGTCTATTCGTCGTCGTGGTCGGCCTGATCGATTCCGATGGTGCTGAAAAATTTCTTGGGGTTTTTGAATTGGGACACGTAGTAAGCGAGTTGCATCAGCGCCTCGGTCAATTCTTTGTGATCATCAACATCCAGGAGGCGATCCATGTTCGTGTCGATGGTTTCCATATCGGGGTCCGGGAAACCATATTCGTCTACCTCATCTTCATCGGAGTCGGGCACTTGAATCATAGATTCCAGCATGATATCGACCGCGTCGGCAAGGCGGGGATGAGGTTCATTGCCATTGGCGAAGCACCATTTTCGAACCGCGTTGACGACTCGATGGTTCAATTCATCGCTGAGCTCCGCTACGGCCAGATCATCTTCGTCTTTCGTAGCCAATTGTTGATTACCCATTATATAATCAACGTCGTCGCGTCCGAGAAATTCGCTCACTGAGCAGCCGATGAGTTTATTGTTGAGGTCTTCGAGCTCGCCGACGTAGCACAGCTTGCCGTCGTGGCCGAACTCCCGGAGATTGGCTGATTTCCAGTCGCCGATGTCTCCGAGCATCGCGGTCCAGCGTTGGTAGCGATGCGGCAGTTTGAAACCGTTTTGATGGGCGAAACGGATGCCACCGGCGACGAGGTGTTTGACGGTGTCGAGATCGATTCGAACGAGATCGACGACTCGGCGGTGGGAATTCAGGATTCCATTTTTGAACTCATCCATCGTGATATCGAGACGTCCCCACGCATCCTTCAGGCCTATGCACCAGAGGTCGACGAGAAAGGCGGCCAGGACAAGCCCTTGGTCTCGGCTGCGGCGGAGGACAAATAATGATGCAAAGCCACTTTTTTCCCAGTCTTCATTGATATAGCACGCAACGACCTCCCCGGATCGGCCGATCCGCTGATAGGGGCTGCCGGCCTGGCGGCGGGTCAATTCTGCCCTTCGCTGTTTGCGTTTGTGTTGTTTTTGCGCTTTTTTTCTGGATTTTCCGGCCATGTGATCCTCCTTGAACCGGTTTATTCAATGTTGTCGACCGGTTGCGATTGTACCCCGGCGACCTTGATCTTCAAGAATGGATTTGCCAAGATTATTCGATCTGATCGATCGTATCCGCGGATTCCCGCGTTTTTTCGCCGATGATTGACTGAACCGTTGTTTCTTAGCGGCGTTTCCCCAAGAATGGGAGAACGAGAGGGACATAGTTCCGATGTACAATACGGCATTTTCAATACACCCAATCATGAGGTCGATCGGAATCCCGCCGGCGGCGGTATTGGTCTGTTCGATTCTCTACGGATGTCATACACCCGCGGAGGCGGTTCGGGAGTCTCGGCCTTTCTCGGAGGGGCGGGGAGATTATGAACCTGGAACGGCCGTTGTCGGCGTCTCGGTGGAGGGGCGTCCGATTGAGTGTGTCGGGTTGGGCGACGGATTGGACTGCGTGATGATTATTGCCACCCTTCATGGCGATGAAGACGCAGGGACGCCGCTGGTTCACCATCTGGCCGATATCCTCGCGAATCGTCCTGACTTGATTGATGGACGGCGGATTGTGCTGGTTCCCGTGGCCAATCCGGATGGTATGGCCCATCAGACGCGTGAGAATGTGCGCGGGGTCGATTTGAATCGGAACTATCCTTCGTCGAATTATACAAAGATGCCCGATCACGGTTCGTCACCTTTGTCGGAGCCGGAAAGCATTGCGGTTCATCGATTGCTCGAGCGGCATCGACCGGACCGGATTGTGAGCATTCATCAGGTGTTACGATCGGGCAATCCGTGCATTGACTATGATGGGCCTGGCCGGTCTCTGGCGGAGGCGATGGCGCGTCAGTGCGGCTTGCCCGTTGAACGGATCGGGAGCCGACCGGGGTCGCTGGGATCCTATGCGGGGGAGACGCTCGGGGTTCCGATTATTACGTTTGAATTGCCGAGGCGTGCGAAGGGGTTGCGAGGTTCCGTGCTATGGGAACAATATGGAGCGGCCCTGCTCGCCGCCATCACTTATCCGGAACCTCTGGCGAGCGGGAGGATGAGGATGGCGAAATGACACTCCAGGATTATCAAGGCTTTTCTATAGAGACAAGTATCAACACGGGGCCTCCAGCCGAACTGCCGATCGATGGCGAAGCGTTTTGGGCGCGGGGATTTGAAGCAGGGGTATTGAGCCCGCCGTCGGTGGATGAACCCATACCCGCTCTGAAGCGATTGGGACCGCCACCGTTTGCGCGGGGGGGGTTCCCACTGATCGGGTTTCTGGAGACGGTCTATGGGCACATCGCGGATCATGCACGCGAAGCCGGGGGTTCATCCTGATGCGTGATATGTCGGCGCGTTGTCAATGAAGATTGGTTGTGCCAATTATCGCGTTTCTGTCAGCAGGTCTTGATCTTCGATCTGGCCTGCTGCTTTCGATGTCTGGGGCATGCTATCTTTTCGCCATGCCCGCGCTGGCGCTTGGGCATGCCACCCCCTGGTCTTGGGGATGTGCTCTAATCGGTTGTGCCGATGTCGTCCGTGAAGACCGAGAGGACCATCAGATTTTCCTCGTTCTGGTGGTGTTCGATGTAGGACAACAGGTCGTGGATGCGGTGACAGCAGTCGCGGATGAGTAATTGATCCTCGACCTTCATCTCTTCCAGGAGGATATGGATGTTGTCCAACATCCGGGTGAACTCTTTGTGTTCGTGTGCGAGGCGTTCGACCTGCCTGGAGAGGGCCGGGCGGCGTTCGGTGACCGGAACCATGTAGCCGTCCTGCTCCTCGAGAGCCATGTGCTTGGTGATGTGTGCCCGGAAGTGTCCGAAGTCTTTGCGGGCTTCGTCGAGCCATTGGCCCTGGTTGGCCTTGGGGGCGCAGTTGACGCGATCCTCGAGGCGTGCCATGAGCTCACCAACCTTCTCGTGCTCGGCTCGGACCCATCGGGCGAGTTCTTCTGCTTTCATGTCGCGGCCTCCTGGTGCCCCCATCATGGTGACTGGAGAATTGGGAGGATAGCCGAAAATAGGAGGGGTGTCGAGGACGGGGTTGCGGATTGAGATGCTTTATCCACAGAGCCCATGCTTATTCATGTGTCGGCAAGTCTCAT
>JBHHUV010000313.1:0-3598 GCA_046754005.1 Phycisphaerae bacterium
TCGCGTTCAGCTACTATGAGGGTTACAAGGGCTCGCCCTCAGATATGCGTTTGGCGACCCTCACACACACCACGCGGAGTTAAGTCACGCATTTGCGGGATGTCGTCGGTCCGCTTGACTGAAAATGCATGACGTGATGGTGTACAATGGCTTTAACCAACGATGGATTGAACAGTCAGTGAAGTGGTCAACAATAAGGATGTGTTAAGGTGAGCTTTCCTGAAAATTTTTTCTGGGGCGCAGCCACAGCGGCCTATCAGATCGAAGGGGCGGCCTGCGAAGACGGAAAGGGGCCGTCCATCTGGGATACGTTTTGTTCTCAAGACGGTAAAATATGGCAAAACCAGTCCGGCCAAATTGCCTGTGATCACTATCATCGCTATGAACAGGACGTATCTCTCATGGCGGATATCGGGCTGAACGCCTACCGGCTGTCGATCTCCTGGCCACGGGTGATTCCCGAGGGCGTCGGCGCCGTAAATGAAAAGGGGCTGGCATTCTATGACCGCCTCATCGACGCGTTGTTGAAAGAAGAGATCGAACCGTTCGTTACCCTGTTTCACTGGGATTTTCCGCAGGCTCTTTTGGGACGCGACGGTTGGTTGAATCGCGATTGCGCCCGGTGGTTTGCCGACTATGTCGCCGTCGTGGTCCGAGCGCTCTCAGATCGGGTCCAATACTGGATCACCCTCAACGAACCGCAGGCATTTGTGCATTTGGGGTATGGCAACGGCGCGCATGCACCGGGACTGACTCTGCCGCTGAAGCATCAACTCTTGGCGGCACACAACGTGCTCCGAGGGCACGGGCTGGCCGTGCGGGTCGTCCGCGACGAGGCGGTCAAGGCACCGAAGATCGGCTGGTCGCCGGGCGGGCTTGTGACGTGCCCGCGCAGTGATGATGTGGAGATGGTTGAGGCGGCACGGAGGTACACATTCTCAATCACAAAGAAAGATCTATGGAACAATACTTGGTTCATGGATCCGGCATACTGCGGCTGTTACCCCGACGATGGGGCCCGCGTCTACGGAAGCGACATGCCGAACGTGCAACCAACCGACCTGGAAACCATTCATCAGCCCCTCGACTTTTTCGGAATCAACCTGTATCATTCGACCGAGATTCTTGGGCATGAAGACGGATCGGTCGAACGCGCGTCCTGGCCGATCGGCCATCCACATACTACATTCACATGGCCCGTCGATCCCGACGTGATGTATTGGGGTGTGCGGTTCATGCATGACCGTTACAAGCTGCCGATCTATATCACCGAGAACGGTATGGCCAACACGGACTGGATCAGTCTCGATGGGCACGTGCATGATCCGCAGCGAATCGATTTCATCAGCCGCTACGTCTCGGCCGTTCAGCGCGCCATCCATACCGGGGCCGATGTACGCGGCTACTTTCACTGGACACTGATGGACAATTTCGAATGGGCCGAGGGATTCAAACAGCGGTTTGGGTTGATCTACGTGGATTATCCGACCCAGAATCGCATCCTTAAGGATTCCGCGTACTGGTACCGACAAATCATCCAGACGAATGGCGACTGCATTGCCGATGTTGTTCCGATGAGAAGCATTCGCATACACTCCCGTCCTGGCGTCCTCGCGGACACATATTGCCAGGATCGACATTGAACCACGACCGATATCGGTCGGTGACTTCTCGGAATGCATGCAAGACAGCCGCAGAACCAGCCAAAAAGCGTCCGGGGCCGAGGATCACGTATGATTGAAGAATTGGCGCGTCGCCCCAAATCATGAGCGACCCGCCAAGGGCTGCGGAGGATGAAAATGGAACAGGAAACAAAGCTGAAGACCAAGGAGGATGGTCTTTCCGAAGGATTCAAGCAGAGAATGTCTGGTAATAGGCATGTAAAGGGGGTTCTCCCGCGTATTTGGTGAAGGGAAAGTTGGGCGTGGGTAGAACTTACCGGGGCCGGCACCAATCTTCAGGTCTGGGGCTATTGGGTGAATTTACGTTTGCTCAGGTATCATGTTCTTCCTTGGATTGTATCACACACGATGTAGTACACGTTGACGCAGCAGATCGAAACTGGCCCGACCATACATCTGCCGCTTGATCAGCTTCAACCGGTTGATGTGGCCCTCAACGGGACCGTTGCTCCAGGGCAAGGTCAGGGCGGCCTCGACGGCGCGGTAATCAGACTTCAGTCCCCTGGCAAAGACTTTCAATTCATGGGGTATCTCCGCTTCGGCAACACGAGTCATCCATGGCTGCAGGTCCTCGGGGGTCTTATCATGCACCATCGCCGCGAACTCCCGGGCCAGTTGGGCCGTTGTTTCTAATCGCGGACATCGTTGCCATAGGATGGATAGAAACGTACGTTCATCGTCCCCCAATGTCTGTTCGTCCGTCAACAACCATCCGGCCAGGCGCCTGGACGAGGGGCGACGTATCCTACGGCCATGGACCGGCGGCGCCCTTCCTCGCCCTTCCGCACGCCACGTCGCAACCCAACGGCGGATGATCCAATACGACCCTTAGAACCCCATCGCTTTCAATTCGCGGGCGAGTTCAGCGGCGTTGTGACAGCCTTGTTCCCAGCGTTGTCGAATGACGTCTCCAAAAGGATCGGCGAGACTGACGTAGGATCGCCCGGCACGCTCCGGGAAGGTTCCGGCGCGCAGGTATTTCGCCACCGTACGACGGTGCAAGCCCAACCGGCGGCCGATGGCCCGGTGGGACACGCCCTGACGGTGAAGTTCGACGACCCTTCGGTACCGTTCCAAACGGCGGGCTCGTCTCACTTGCGTGATCTTCTGATCGCGAGTCGAGTATGGCGAACCCCCCTTGTCGGGTGGTTCCATGCACGGTTCCTTCCGCTGTGCTTCTGCTGCGGCCAGACCCTCAGCAACTTCTCGCAGATCACGATAATGACGATCCAGAATCCGTACCAGTGCCTCACGCAGGTTGTGCAGCAGGTGCCAACGATCCGCCACCTGAACGGCCTGCGGGGCGCCCTTCTTGGCCCCTTCGGCGTAATACCCGCCACGATCCCGTCCGATCACCCGAATGTTGGGATGGGTTTTCAGCCACTTGGCCAACACGTCGCTCGATCGATCCGGCAGCAGATCGACCGGACGCCGCTTCTCCAAATCACAGAGGATCGTGCCGTAACGACATCCGCGCCGCCAAGCCCAGTCGTCTACCCCCAGAACCTCGGCAGTAGGCCATACCGTTTCCGGAGCGTGACGGATTAGCCGCAGTAACGTATCCGCGGAACTTCTCATTCCGAGAAGGTCCGCCAGTCGCGAACCGCCCTCACCGCCCAAAGCGAATCCGATCGAGCAAAGCGTCTCAACCAAGCGAGCCGTCTTGCGGGCATGAACGTCGCCCACCTTGGGCAGACGTTCGACGAAAATCCGTCGAAAACAACTCGAATTGTCACAGAAGAACCGCCGCGCCTCCAGGTGTAGCTGAACAGGTGTGCCCTGCCAGGGCAGATCCGCCAGCACCCGGGAATAGTGACTATGAACCCGAGAGGAGAATACGTCGCACGTCGGACATGCAGCAGGGCTCTTCGGCGGAATCTGTGGGTGGTTTTTTAAGCGGGGGCACCGGCGTTGCA
>JBHHUV010000314.1:0-3586 GCA_046754005.1 Phycisphaerae bacterium
CCCTTCCCCGTCTGGATGGCGGGCATCCTCCGCAATGTCTATCGCGAATTCTGCCGAAAATCCGCCCGTGCGGCGGCTCCCGAGGACGAGCGACGAATGGAGAAAATCGATGAGCAGAGTCCGGAAACCATCGCCCTCGAGGCCGAGGTTCTGGCCGGACTGGAGGACTGTCTCGGCCGATTGGATGCCGGAGAGGCCCGAATTATCCGACTCAGATTCTTCGACGGAAAGCCATTAAGGTCTGTCGCAAAAGAGGTTAGCATTCCAGAATCCACCCTCCGCGAGACCCGGATCCCCGCCCTGCTGGACCGGCTCCGCCGCTGTCTGGCCGAGAAAAAAATTGATTTTTCCGAAGTTTTTTCCGCGCAAAGCCCGGATGAGACACAAGGAACAGGTGGAGATTGACAATGGATCCGCGAAAAGACAATCTGGAGTCCCTGCTCGCAACCCTCGGCGAAGCCCACCAGGCGGGTGCTTTCAAGAGTGATGCGGCCCGGTATCCCTGGCAGCTCGAACGTGTCGAGGCTCAGAGCCCCGGTCACCGTCGATTTGCCTGGTTCTGGGTAGGGGGTCCGCTGACCGCGGCAGCCGCGGTCGCCATCCTCTTCGTCGGTCCCCATTTCTTCTCTCAGCAGGCGGCCCGCAAAATCGCCATGACGGTCCAAACCAATCTTCAGCCCGTGCAGCCGAAACTGCACGTCGCCGAAGTGGTTCCCACCACTCGATCTTCGATCGCCAGTCGATCTTCGATCAATTGTCGGGACTACAACGGAGACGGGGTTGTCGATGGCGGCGACATTCAAGGCTTCGTGGATCACCTGCGAGACACTGGCGGCGACCCTCAGACCAAAGAGGAATTCGTCCAGCGGTGTTTGCTGGGAGGCTGATAGCCCTCGGCGAGTAACCTCTTGCAATGTGAGGCCGGGTTGGTGTTTACCGGAACGCCACCTCGGCCTCGCGTTTTTTACGAGTCTCCAGTCTCCAGTTTCCAGTCTCTAGTCTCTAGTCTCTAGTCTCTAGTCTCTAGTCTCTAGATCAGGGTGCCACCGGCAAGCTCTGCTTGCCGGTGCCGCCTGCGATCTGTAACGTCAGCACCATGTCACGCCGCTCCCCCTTGATCCGGCTTCGAGATTCCCTGCAGCGTGAATCGCCGCTGCCCACCCGCACCCGAATCATCTGGATCATCCTCGGTGTCCTGCTCCTCGCCGGCCCCTTCGCCAGTCACCTCCACAAATCCCACAACCCCGATCGGCCCCACGGCGACTGGTATTCAATCTACTCGATCGGCCGCTATTCCATTGAGACCGGCGATCTGGAGGCCGACGAAGCCGAGCCGATCGTCCGAACCCAGCGCTATCCGCCCATCACCCGCCCTCTGCTGATGCTGATGGCCCTCCTCCCCAAGACCCCCGCCGCCGTGCTGTCCTTCGTCCTGTTCGCGGGGCTTTACGCCGGCTGTGCCCGACATGTCTCCCGCATCTTTCTCAATCCGTCCGCACAGGCCCGTTGGCCGGCCGCCGCGATTTCTCTCGTCCTCGTCGCCCCCTATCTCTGGTCGGACCTCACGGCGGGAAACCTGACAAGCGTCTTGCTGGCATCGGTGACGGGCGCCTTCGTCCTGGAAAAACGCGGGCGGCCCTGGCTCGCGGGCATGGCCCTGTCCATCGGAATCCTGTTGAAGATCATCCCCGTCCTGTGCCTGCTGTATTTCCTGGTTCGCCGCCGATGGCGTGTCGCCTGGGGCGTCGCTGCGGGCATCCTGCTCATCGGCGTCTTGCCCTCCCTGGCGATCTTCGGACCCCGGAAACTCTGCGACTACCACGGCTACTGGTACAGAACCCAGTTCAGCGAATTCACCCCTCTGAACACCATCGACCGACCCATCGAATGCACCTACCAGAACCAGGCCGTTGTCCGCACGATGGTCCGCCTGTTCACCCACACCAATGCCGGCTCTTCGAGCAGGCCGTTCTACATCACAATCGCCCAGCCCCCGCGCATCGTTCTCAAGCTGGGATACGGGATCATCATGGCCGCATCCGGTCTCGCCCTGCTGATCCGACTGTGGCGCACGCGCAAGGAGCATGAATCGTCGATCGCCCGCGCCGACTACGCCCTGTGCGTCGGCTCGATGCTCTGGTTCAGCCCCTGGATCGGCAGCTACTACTACACGCTCGCCCTGTGGCCCGCTGCGGCCCTGCTGGGAAACATCTTGACCCACGTCGACGACCCGGTCCCGAGGCACCCGGCACGGCGCACCCTCCTCCTCTGGCTCATAGCCATGCCCGCCATCGCCAGCCGGTTCCTCCGAGCCTGCGGCATCCACACCCTCGCCGCGGCCCTGTTGTTGCTGGTGCTGACCAGGGTATATCAATCCAAGACTCGAACGCACCACCCCGCATAGCTTGATAGTGTGCCACTGCTTCAAGCAGTGAGAACGGTGACAGGGTACCACTGCCAAGTGCCATGCTTACACGTCCCAGTCTCATCGTGACGGGCAAGCAAACCCAACGCAAATCTCCATTCACCCAACCATAGTTGTCTTTGTCTTTGCCTTTGTTATTGTTTTTTGTTTTTGTTTTTGTTTTTGTTTTTGTCTTTGTTTTTGTTATTTTGACGTTTTGACGTTTTTCACGTTTTGACGTTTCAATCACCCCGTGTCCGTTCGTTGCTAACCCCTGATCCCCGGCCCCCGATCCCCGACCCCCGACTTCCGAACCGTGTATTCGTCAACGATCCCACCCGAATCGTTGATTTGCTTTAGTTCCAACACATCCCCTTTCAAGTCGACCCGCGTAAAGCTGAACGCCTCGTCGTTGAACGCCCGCATATACGCCGGCGGCGGGTCCGTCTCCGGATAGACGTTCACCCCCCCCGCGCCGGTCGTGATATAGACCACCCCCTCGCCGTCACCAACGATGCGATCCTCCCGGATCGGCCACGTTCGTTCATAGAGGTGGTTGTGACCGCAGAAAACCAGGTCCACGCCACATTCCTCCAACACCGCGACAAACGCATCCTTCACATAGGCCTGCCCCTCGGCGAAATGATCGCTCCCGGTGTAGAAGGGATGGTGAAAATAGGCGAACTTCCAACGCGCGTCGCAATCGGTCAAAACCTCGTGAAGCCACGGCGCGACGATTGTCTTCATCTGCTCCGCCGTGATCGCACCCCCCTCGATAACCTGATTGGTGTCCAATGCCACAAAACGGGCGTCGCCGAAGTCGAAATAATAATTCCGCTCCCGCTCGATCCCCGCCGGACCGTTTTCCGGAAGAACGAATTCGTTCAGCAGCGGTCCGCCCCGATCAGTCACCACGTCGTGATTGCCCAGACTCGCCATGAACGGAACCGATCGAATCAGCGCCGCGTACGGCTCATAGAAATTGAACGGATAATCCTCCGCCTCGCCGGCCGAATAGACCAAATCTCCCACGTGAATCAAAAAATCCGGCTTCTGAGCCGTCATCACCGCACCGAGATTCGCCTGCGTGTTGCTCCCATTCCCCGAATCCCCGAATGCGATGAACCGGATCGGCCGGCCCCGCGGCGCCGGTGTCTTCACCGAATGCGGACCCGAGACCGG
>JBHHUV010000315.1:0-3585 GCA_046754005.1 Phycisphaerae bacterium
ACTGTGCTGCGCCAAGATCCCGCCTGAACTGTCATGGACCCCATGCCACCCGGTGGATTGTCCCTATTGTAACAAGCCGACTACACTCCCCGCATGGTGGATGGGTCCAAACGTTACGATGCCGCCGGCATCTTCTATGTTGTTGCAACCCTCCTTTGCTGGTCGAGCGTGCTGCTTTTCCTGCGGTACCTGCATCCATTTATCGATGCCTGGACGGCGAACGGATGGCGCTACGGGATGTGCGCGATCGTCCTCTTTCCGACGCTTTTCACGGCGAAGGCGCGGGAGCGTCTGCCCCGGGATATCTGGGTTCGGGCGATCCCGCCCGCTACGCTGAACAGCGTGGCACAGGTCTGCTTCGGATTCTCCATCTACTACATCGAGGCTGGTCTGGCGGGCTTTCTGCTTCGGACGGCCCTGATCTCGTCGACCTTCGGGGCCTTCGTCCTCTTTGCCGATGAGCGGGTGCTGCTGCGGAACCGGGTGTTCTGGGGGGGGATGCTGCTCGTTGTGGCCGGGTCGATCGGGACCATCACCTTCGACGATCAGGCGATTACCGGGGCGACTGCCATCGGTGTTGTCCTGGGTGCGTCGGCGGGGGCTCTATTTGGGCTGTATGGGGTGTCGGTTCGATTTTGGATGCGGGGGGTGCCGTCCGTGCAATCCTTCGCGGCGATCTCGACTTACACGGCTTTGGCGATGATCGGCCTGATGCTGGTTCGCGGGGAGGCGTATGGGATGAAGGTGCTCGATCTGGCGCCGCTGGAGCTTTCATTTCTGGTTTTATCCGCCTTCCTCGGGATCGCCATCGGTCACATTGCCTATTATGCGTCGATTTCTCGGCTGGGGGTGGCGATTTCCGGGGCGATTGTGCAGCTTGCGCCGTTCATCGGGGGGGCGGCGTCGGTGGTGATCTTTCACGAGATTCTGACGGCGGGGCAGTGGGTGAGTGGGGTGATCATGCTCGTCGGGGGCGGGCTTCTCCTGCGGGCCGAGCAGCAGCGGTATCCGCCGCCGGCGATGGGGCGACCGGTGCAGCCGGCGTTTCCGGTCGAACTGGTGGATGCGGGGGATCCGAGCGCGCTCTGTGCGGAGGCGTCGGGTGTGATTGAGGCGGGTGAGGATGGGGTTGAGCCGGACACGATCGCGCCCGAGTCGACGGATCTGGAGGGCTGTTCATGAGTGATACCGCGCATGATCAAGCCATCGAGACCTTAGCGGGTTGGCTTCACGAGGCGTCGCACGGTCTGGCGTTCACCGGGGCGGGGATCAGCACCGAGAGTGGGATTCCCGACTTTCGCAGCCCCGGCGGGGTCTGGTCGCGACATCAGCCGGTGATGTATCAGGATTTTCTGCGGGATGCGGACGAGCGGCGGCGATATTGGCAGATTCGCCGGGAGAGTGTGCCCGACTTTATAGCCGCACAGCCCAACGCGGGGCATCGGGCACTGGCGGAACTCGAGCGGCACGGGCATCTCGTCGCCGTCATTACACAGAACATCGACGAGCTTCATCAGCGAGCGGGGAGCCGGCGGGTGCTGGAAGTGCATGGGACGGCGATGCGGGCGCGGTGCCTGTCGTGCGACAAGCGGTGGACCTGCGAGGAGATGGTGCCGTGGCTGGCGGACGCCGACTTCGAGACACCGGTCTGCGATGCCTGCGGGGGAATCGTCAAGTCTATGACCGTCTCGTTTGGCGAGGAGCTGCCCGGCGAGGTGTGGATGGAGTCGATGCAGCTCTGCCGGGATTGCGATCTGTTTCTGGCGATGGGATCGAGCCTGCTGGTGTATCCGGCGGCGCAGTTGCCGGAGACGGCCAAGGCGCGGGGTGCGCGGCTGGTCATCATCAACCGCGACGCGACGCCGATGGATGGGATCGCCGATCTGGTGATTCACGGATCGATCGGGGAGACGTTTGAGGCGGTGATGCGGATCTTCGACGAGGGACCAACGTAACAACCCGTGTGCCACTACTTCAAGCAGTGCAATCGCAACCGAAGATCCACGACCCGTGTGCCACTGTTTCAAGCAGTGCAATTGCAACCGAAGAGCCACGGGCTTCAGCCCTTGCGGCCGAACGACTACCATCACACGAATGGAATCACTCCGACAGTTGATTGATCCGCCGCTGAACGGCCCTGCGAACATGGCCCGCGATGAGGCCTTGCTCGCCGGTTGCGACGCGAGTAATGCGCGACCCGCCCTGCGTTTCTATACCTGGTCGATGCCGACGATCTCTTTGGGCTATTTTCAAGACTACGCCGAGTATGAAGCATTGCCGCCGCCGGCGGGGGGGCTGCCGGTCGTCCGTCGCACGACCGGTGGCGGGGCGATTTTGCACGATCTGGAACTGACCTACTCGCTGACGATCCCAATCGATCATCCACTGATCCGTGGTCGTCCGAATCGGTTGTACGAGCTTGCCCACCGGGCGGTGATTGCAGCGATTTCGGCATCATCGCGAGCAGGAGATTCCGGCGTTCGTATGTTGGGGAGCGATCATGCAGCGTGTGACGCGTCGGCACAGCGTGGTCCATTCTTCTGTTTTGCCCGGCGGCATGGGCTGGACGTGGTGGTGGACGATGCGTCCGAGGGCGTTTCCAAGATCGCGGGTTCGGCGCAGCGGCGGACGCAGGGTGCGATCCTTCAGCATGGCTCGATCATGCTGAACAGTCGCTATTCGCAGCAGCCGGTGGCGACTTGGTCGGGCATTGCCGGGGGGATTGATTTCGAGACGGCGGTATCTTTCCTGTTACCCGCGTTTGAAGATGTCCTGGGAATGAAGTCGGTTCGGGGCGAATGGGATGGGGGTGAGATCGAGGCGGCGCGGGCGATTGAGAAAAAATACGCCGGGGATGATTGGACGCGGTGGGCGGAAACGTCGAAACGTCGAAACGTCAAAAAGTCGAAATAACAAAGAGAAAAAGAAAAGCACTGCTTGAAGCAGTGGCACACGGAAACACCGGTTGGAAATCGGTGCCACAGAATTGGGAAACCGCTGCCAGGGTTCGGCATGGCCGCGCGTCGCTTGGCCATGCCACTCTGCATGAAGCAGTGACACTCGATGGATTGTGGGATGGGAGATTCAGTCGCGAAGTTCGAGGCCGTCGGCGTCGCGCATGCCGCCGACAAGGCAGATGATGCCCTCGATGAAGCCCCAGAGACCGCCCCATCCGCAAGTGGCGGCGGTGACGATGATCTGGATGATGCCGATGCCGGTATAGCCGAGGTAGAAGCGGTGTATGCCCAGGCTGCCGAGAAAGATGCCGAGGAGACCGGCGACGACTTTACTCTTTGAACTCACGAAGGGCCGGCGTGCGTATTGCATGACCGGCGGGATGGGCGGTGGGGCGGCCTGTGCGGTGGGGATCTGGGGCGATGCGGGGGTGCCGGGTTGCGTCAGGGTGGGGGCCTCACCGCTGGGCGGGAGGTCTCGCTCGATGCTGATGGGCGCCCCGCCGCCGGATTGGCGACGCAGTTCGGCGGCGATTGCGGTGATGGAGCCCGCGGTGATCTGCCGCTCGGTGCCGCGCTCGATGAGGACCGTCGATTCAACGACCCGGCCCTCGTGTGCCCATTGGACAAG
>JBHHUV010000316.1:0-3570 GCA_046754005.1 Phycisphaerae bacterium
GGGGAATTACCACCTCCTGGTGCCTTCCATGCTCGTCTGCATCATCTCGTACGTCCTGTGTCGCAGTTTCACCTTGTACGAAAAGCAGTTGCTTACGCGCCTGGACGCTCCCAGTAAGATGGGCAACATGGCCAGTGCCCTCCTCCGACGGATCACCGTCGGCGAGGCCATCGAGCGCAAAATGCCGCGGATGTTGGTCGTGGTGCCTCGAGATTTGGGCTTTCGCGATCTGATGAATCGCTATACCGCCTCGTCCCAGGCCTGTTTTCCCATCGTCGACGAGAAACAGAACCTGACCGGTGTGATCGACGCGGGTGACATTCGACGGATTATCACCGAGACGGCGCTTACGGATCTGATCATCGCGCGTGACATCGAACGCTCCGCTACCTCGGTCAAACCCGGAGACTCCCTTCTGTCGGCGGTGAACAACCTGGCTCAGTCCCAACATAGCGAACTCGTCGTGGTGGAGGAAGACGATGAACGGAAAATCGTCGAAACTCTCAGCCGTGGTGATATCATAGCGGCTTACAATCGTCAGATCGTCAGTCGCCCGTAGCGTTGCCCGCAATGTGGAGTCATTCCTCGAATGGCCCGTCGGTATACTCAACTTGATCGGGAAGCGCCGCGCTTCTAAGTTACCCATCGGTATGATCGCCCAACAATGGAACATTCAATCAGATTCTCCCACCCTTCCCGAACCTGTTCCCTCGAATCCGAGCGCGTGGTGGAGTGCCTTGGCGATTGCATTTGTCCTGCTGGTCGGACTCGACGGGGTGATGGCCGTTCTTATCTGGCTTCCCTTTTATTGCGGGCTCTTCGGCTTTCTGGTGGCCGGGTTGATTGCCGGCGGGGTGTCTTTTCGCGTAGCCAGACGAGCCCGACCGCTGTCTTGGAAAAGCGTCACGGCGGGGGTGTTCATGCTCGCAGTCTTGAGCACGTTTGTCATGGTGGGTTGGGAATACTGGTATATCTCGAGCACGATCGGGGATCCGCCGAAGTTCGCCGGGCTGAGGAACACCGCGATGCGCAAAGGGGAGTCTCCTGATGGAATCGGCGAAGCCGCTGCCCGCCGCTTCCGTGAACGGCTCAATGCTGATCATCCACCCGGGGGACCGCTGGGATACGCCCGATGGGCGATGGGGACGGGGACCATGCGTCTTGAATTGGATGGGGCTTCGGAGACGGTCTCCATCGGTCATCAGGGGTTCGCATGGCCGGCGCGTACGGTGATTGCCTGCCTGCTGACCGCCCTTGGATTGTGGCTCAGCTTTGAATCTCTGCGTTCGTCGAAGGCGGTGAGCAATGTGCTGAAGCCCGGCGAAGCGTATGAAGAGATAGAGTAACACCGGTCTGAATTCGACTTGCCAGAGGCCGTTGACACTCCTATATATCTTATGGAGCAAGGCGTGGAACGGGTGTCGTGGATGCCATCGAGCGACCCTCTCCCTTTCCCACCGCTCGAACCCTCGTCGAACGGGTTATCGGGTGCATCCGTAAGTCGGTTTGTAGCCTCTGTGCCAATTCGGATGATTTTCCTCACGTCTTGCTGGAGCGAGCCGATCAAGAAGACAGTTAATGTGCGTGCGACGCACCACCACGCGGGGATGTGGAAGTTGTCGTACGTATACTCCAATGGAGATGGAAGCCGCGCTGTTGGTGTGTGTTCATGCACATGTCGGCGGCTCGTGATCGTCGGCAAGATTGAGCCGAGGATTGGATTGTCCTTCAGGATCGCATCATGCGTCGTCCCAAAGATGTATTGACAACCGGCGAGGTTGCGAAGATCTGCAATGTCGCGCCGCGAACCGTCTCCAAGTGGTTCGACAGCGGCAAGCTTCGGGGCTATCGGATCCCCGGGAGCAAGGATCGGCGGATCCCGATGCAACAGCTCGTCCGATTCATGCGGGCGCACGGCATTCCGATCAATGGTCTCGACACGGGTGTGACGCGGGTTTTGATTGTGGAGCAGGATCAGGACATGGGGGAGTTGCTATCGAAGGCCCTGGTGCAGGAGGCCGGCTACGATGTGCAGGTGGTTCGGACGGCGTTCGAGGCGGGTGCGGCGGCCGAGGCCGAAAAACCGCACGTTCTGCTTGTTGACATCAGCCTGCATGGTTTCAACGGCCGAGATTCCCTACGCGCGATTCGCAACGTTCCGGACATGGGCTTCTGCAAGGTGATCGCCGTGACACAGCCATTGTGGGAGGGCGAGGAGATCGGCCTGAAGCAGCAGGGCTACGATGCCATTCTTCAAAAACCGTTCGAGGTTTCCCAGGCCGTACAGGCGATCGAAAGCGCCCTTGGCGCTGCTGCGGTGGGATGATTTATCCATTTCGGTGGTTCTGCCTTGTGCATCCGGTTCATCTCACGCACAGCGCTCATCGCAAGAATCGGGTAGCCATTTCTTCGGTGTTTCGCGGCCAGTGGTTATTCGTTTTTCAAGTTTACGGATGTCGTTTGCGGGGTGGGAAAAACTTACTCCAACTCTGTAAGCTGAACGGTATTGTACCGCCCCTTCAGGGCTGGGTGTGAGTGGGTTACTGACCCAGGTCGGCGCTGCGCGGCCTTCAGCCGCCACGCTCTGCCCTGGGCTGACCTGTTGCGCCCCTTCGGGGCAACAAAAAGCGAGAGACACTTTCGGGGCAAAAAAAGAGCGTGTGACAACCTGCTTCGGGCAAGATGAGGTATGGGATCCTTCCCAGTCGTCGTGTGATTATCCGGAGTCACGAGTTGATTCTGCAGGCACTTCCTTAGACATCTTATTTAGACTTCGTGGTCGAGAGAAGCTGCTCGAGCTGGGCGGCTGCGTTTTTGTCGGCGCCGGATTTGAGAATCGGGCGAATTGTCTCGCGCAAGTCCTTTCGCACGCGGGCCAGGGCATCGCGATCGGAAAGCCAGGCCATGGCCTGATCGAGGATGGGGGCGGTGCTTCGATAGTAGGGCATGAACTCTGGAACGATTTCGCGACCTGCCAGGATGTTGGGGATCGAGAGGTGCGGGGTGGAGATGAGCCAGCGGGCGAACAGCAGGTATGGCCAGCGACCGGCGTTGTACATGACGATCATCGGGGTACCGTGATAGGCGACTTCGAGCGTGACGGTGCCCGATGCGACGAGGGCGAGGTCCGCCGCCTGAATCGCGGCGGCGCGATTGTCGGGGCCGGAGAGGATTGAGATGTCGCCCCTCTGTAGCCAATTGCTTAATGGATGCAGTTGTAGAAATTCTCTGATTTGATTTCGGATATCTACGTTGGCGGCAACGATCAGTATTCGCGTCCGGGGAAAATGTTTCACGAGGGCGGCGGCGACTTCGATCTGACCGGGCAACACTTCGCCCACGACATGGCACCGGGAACCCGGCAGGAGGGCGATGACGGACCGGGCGCTTTCTTTGAGACGCGTAACTATTTCTATATCCGTAGTCTTCCCGAGCAATCGATCGATTGTGGGGTGGCCGACATAGGTGGCGGGGATGCCGGCATTTTGAAAATAGGCCTCCTCGAAGGGCCACAGGCATGCCAGGCGATCGACTCTCTGGCGCAGCCTTCGATTGCGCCAGGCCCGCCAG
>JBHHUV010000317.1:0-3570 GCA_046754005.1 Phycisphaerae bacterium
CAATAAAACAAGATTCACGGGTATGTGGGGTGTTGGTGTTTTGCATGGCTGCCCGCGGCCGGCACCGCTGGTCCTTGTAAGCATGGCACCCGACAACCCGTCAAGTAACAACCGTTTCGAACAGCCGCGGTCATGCGTCGCGGCTGTTCGGGCCTTGCGCTTGGAATTCTGTTATTCCAAGGGCGCTTTTCGGAGATGAGGCTAGAAGGAGGAGAGAGGATGTATAGAAACAGCTTACAGTGTTCGGTGATGGTCGCCCTGTTGGTTTTTGGAAGTTTACCTGCCTTTGCGGGGCCGGCTCCGAAACCGGGCATGGGGAATTCACGATGGGGAGCCAATTACTTTCCCAATGTTCCGCTCATCACGCATGAAGGGAAATCGGTTCACTTCTTTGACGATCTCATCAAAGACAAGGTGGTGGCGATCAATTTTATTTATACGAGTTGTCCGGATTCATGTCCGCTGGAGACCTCTCGACTGGCGGAGGTTCAGCGGATTCTGGGTGATCGCGTCGGGCGAGACGTGTTCATGTATTCGATCACGATCGACCCGGCGACAGACACGCCGGAGGTACTGAAGAAGTATCGAGAGAAATACAAGGTCGGTCCGGGCTGGACCTTTCTGACGGGCACTGAGGCCAACATCACGCTCTTGCGCAAAAAGCTGGGATTGTACATTCAGGAAATCCAGAACGGGACCAATGATCATAATTTGAGCCTGATCATCGGCAATCAGTCCACCGGTCAATGGATGAAGCGATCTCCGTTTGAGAATCCGTATGTCCTGGCTCAACAACTCGGCGGTTGGCTGCACAACTTCAAGATGCCTCGACTCACCCACAATAACTATGCGGATGCCCCGGTGCTCCGGAACATTTCCAAGGGGGAGAGCCTCTTTCGCACTCGGTGTACGGCTTGTCACACCATCGGGGTGGGGGATGGTCAGGCGAGAATCGGTCCCAACCTTCTGGGTGCTACCAAGCGGCGTGATCGGGAATGGCTGGAACGCTGGCTGGCGGATCCGGAAAAAATGTTGGCGGAAAAAGATTCCATCGCCACGGGCCTGTTTCTGGCCTACAACAAGGTGCCGATGCCGAACTTGCGGCTGAATGAGCTCGAAGTGGATAAGATTCTCGAATACATCGAGACCGAAAGCAGTCGTATTGAGAAGGCGGACAAGGTCAAAACCGTGGCCGCCGGTTCCGGTACCAAGGCTCTCAAATCCTGTTGCATGAAGCGGCAAAAGCTGGTTCTGAGTGCAAGCGATAACCCTTCTGCTGAGAAGACCGACACGGTCGAAACCGTTGCCACTGGTTCCAGCACCAAGGCTCTGAAACCCTGCTGCATGAAGCGGGAAAAGCTGGTTCTGAGTGCAAGCGATGATTCATCCCCATCCGTCACTTGTGATGAATGCCCGGAGAATCCGACATCACGAGGCGGCTTTACGACAGCCTCCATGATCTTCTCCAGCACGATGGGCGGTGTATTCTTGTTGCTGGCCGCCGTTTTCAGGCGACGACGGCTGTAAAACTATGAGCCGGATTACCACTGTCAAGGCACGATCCTCTGGGATCGTGCCTTGGCAGTGCCACCCTTCTTGGCAGTGCCACCCATTCCATCTTGGGGGATTATGCATACCTTCCGGTCACCCTGCGCGCGCCTTGAGGCTTGGATATGCCACCCTGGTTGTCGGTACTGCTTGAAGCGGTGGCACACATGCCCATCGAGAATCCGCGTTGCCCTGACGCCCTTTTGACGGTATAACTCCTCGTTTTGATTGAATCCTACATCCTTGGAATGGAGCTATACACCCTTGGAAACGCGCGGAACCCATTGCATGGTGGAGTTGTACGACTGCCCGCCTGACCTGCTGAATGACGAGATTCGAATCACACGGGCGATGCGCGAGGCCGTCGCGGAGGGGCTGGCCGATCTTCTGGGCGAGGTCTCCCATCAATTCACGCCGCAGGGGGTGACGGCACTGGGTCTTCTTGCCGAGTCGCACATCTCCATCCACACCTGGCCCGAGCACGGCTATGCCGCTGCCGATGTCTTTACCTGTGGGGATCGGGCGAAGGCCGAAGTCGCGTGTCGCTATCTCGTTGGCGCCTTGCAGGCCGGTCGACACGCATTTATGAAGCTGACCCGGGGCACCGGCGGCGTCGCCGAAGTCGATGTAGTGGAATCGCCGTCAGAATCCGTGGAATGTGTTTTGTGACCCCTCTGTATGAGCCGCAGGGTTCGTCTTACTGATTCCCCAATCGGGAGCCCATGTCCATGCCTGGCGGTGAACTTTGTGCCGATTTCTGGATGAATGAATATATCACGCCGTGGGATATCTATGCTCACGGCATCACCCGGGTGATCGCCCACACGCGGACCGAGTTTCAGGAGATGTACGTTGTGGAGACCGGCGCGTATGGCAAGGCGCTTGTGCTTGACGGGAAGTGGCAGTCATGCACCGGGGATGAGTTTCTCTATCACGAGCCGCTGGTCCATCCGGCCATGCTGCTGCACGGCGAGCCGCGGCGGGTGTTGATCCTTGGCGGGGGTGAGGGGGCGACGGCGCGCGAGGTGCTTCGCTGGAAGGGCGTCGAGCAGTGTACGATGGTTGATATTGACGGGGAGGTGGTCGAGGCCTGCAAAGAACACCTGCCCGAGATGCACCGGGGCTGCTTTGACGATCCGCGTCTGGATGTGGTGATCGACGACGCCCTTCGATTTCTGGACGAAACCCGGCCTGAATGGGATGTGATTATCTCTGATCTCTCTGATCCGATCGAGGAAGGGCCGTCGTTCAAACTGTTTACGAAAGAGACTTTTGAGAAGACTCGGGCGGCGTTGGCGCGCGGGGGGGCGATGGTGGTCCAGTCCGGTCCGGTCGGTCCGGCGGAGATGAATCTGCATGTTCGGCTGGCCCACACGCTGGGGCACGTGTTCGAAAATGCCCACTCCTACACATCTTACGTTCCGACCTATGCTTCGCCTTGGAGCTTTGTTCTCTGCAGCGACAGGCCGATCGATACGTTGCCCGATCCTGTGGCGATTGATCGCCGGTTGAGCGCTCACACGACGGGCGGTCTGCGGATGTTCGACGGATCTGCCTATTTGGGGATGCTTCAGTTGCCGAAACACCTTCGCGCGGCGATTGCCGAGGAAACGGAGGTCTATACGCTGGCGCGACCGCCGAAATTCTTTGGTAAAGGCATGTCTGTGTAGTGCCCTTCCTTCATTTTCGAATGTGTCCGGTTTGTCCGGTCATTTTGGGTTGATAAAGCATATAACCTGTTTGATTGTAAGGGGTTAGGGTGTGTCTGGTTTGTATTGACCGGTATTTGGAAATCCGTATTTTATCGGACCCTTTGAGGGGTGTTTCAACCCTTATCCGGGAGGCCCAGGGCGAGTCTGAGGGGGGACGAGAGCTTGGCTGGGCGGGACATGAGTTCCTGGAGATGGTAGTCGAGGATGCGGAAGGCGGAGTCGGCTTCGGCACGGGCAGACGGAGCTTGGGCGGAGTGCCCGGTTTGGTCGTGGCCCTGCCACCGGTCCGCCAGCAAGGCCTGGAGGGTGG
>JBHHUV010000318.1:0-3569 GCA_046754005.1 Phycisphaerae bacterium
GCCGCCGGTGAGGATGCCGACGCGTTTGATTTCGTGGTTTGCCATCATGCGCCTCCTGCTGATGATGTTCGAAAGTCTACCCATCACGAGTCTACGTCGCGCACCGATTCACGTCCAGATGATGAACCGATCGCTTGAACCGCCGAAAGGGCGGCCATGTTGTGCCACTTCAGATTGTGTTGGGTATCCGATTCGCTACTGCCGAGGCACGATTCTTAACAGAATGGTGCCTCGGCAGTGGCACCCTCCGTGCAACCGGATGCTTGAACGGCCGATCTTTCGAGCTATAGTCCCTTCAATGAAGAACAAGGAAATCGCCGACGCCTTCTCGGAGATCGCGGACCTGCTCGAAATCAAGGGGGAGAAGGTGTTCCGCATCAATTCCTACCGCCGCGCGAGCCGGACGCTCAAGGATCTGCCACGAGACATCGCGGAACTGGCATCGGCCGGCGAACTCGGCGGCCTGCCCGGCATCGGGAAGGCAACGACCGCGAAGATCGAGGAGTATCTTGCAACCGGTCGGATCGGCAAGCACGCCGAACTGCTCGAATCCATCCCGGCCGGTCTCCCCGGTCTGCTGCGCATCCCCGGGATGGGCCCGAAGAAGGTCGCCCTCGCCTGGAAGGAACTCGATGTCTGCTGTATGGCGGACTTGAAGGGTGTCATCGAATCCGGTGCATTGGCGAAACTGAAGGGGATGGGGTCCAAGAGCGTGGAGCAGATCGCCGATGGGATCGCCTTCGCCGAACGATCGGCGGGGCGAACGCCGCTCGGGCTTGCCTGGCCCCCGGCGGTTGAACTGGCAAAAACCATGCGCAAGGTAAAGGGTGTTCGCCGGGTCGAGGTCAGCGGCAGTCTTCGACGCGGGTGCGAGACGATTGGCGATTTGGATCTGCTGTGCGAGTCGAACGACGGCGCGGCGGTCGTCAAAGCGTTCACAAGTCTGCCGATCGCTAAAAAGGTATTGGCGTCGGGAAAGACGAAGGGGAGCATTCTCGTCGAACGGCGCGACGGCGAGGCCATTCAGGCGGATTGTCGCGTGGTCCCGGAGGAGTCCTTTGGCGCGGCGTTGCAGTACTTCACGGGCAGCAAGCAACACAATGTTCGCCTGCGCGAGATGGCGGTGAAGAAAAAGTGGAAGCTCAATGAATGGGGGCTGTTCGACGGAGACCGCCGTATCGCGGGCGAGGAGGAGGCCGCAATCTATCAAAAACTCGGACTGCCGCCGATTCCACCCGAGCAGCGTGAAGACCGGGGAGAGTTCGACGCCGACACGCTCGAACCGCTGATCGAACAGTCGGACATTCGAGGCGATCTGCACGTCCACACGCGTGCCAGCGACGGTACCGCCGATGCCGAGACGATGGCGCGGGCCGCGTCGGAGATGGGATACGAGTATCTCGCCATCACCGACCATTCCCGATCCAGCACCGTGGCCAACGGTCTGTCGATCGATCGCATGTGGCGGCAGATCGAGATGATTCGAAAACTCGACAAGCGACTGGATACGATCACCGTGCTCGTCGGCTGCGAGTGCGACATTCTTTCCGACGGAACCCTGGATTACCCCGACACGATCCTGTCGGCCTGCGATTTCGTCGTGGCGAGCGTCCACGTCGCCCTGCGGCAGGAGCGGAAAAAGATCACTACGCGCGTCTTGAAGGCCCTGGAGAATCCCTACGTCTGCGTGCTAGGCCATCCGACCGGCCGACTGATCAACCGGCGCGAGCCAATGGACCTGGACATGGAAGCGGTCGTCTCAAAGGCGGTCGAGACGCAGACAGCCCTGGAGTTGAATGCGTCGTGGCAACGGCTGGACATGAAGGATATACATCTGCGAATGGCGATCGATGCGGGAGCGATGCTCTCAATCAACACCGATTCCCACGCAACGGCCCAGTTCGATCAGATGCGATTCGGCATCACCACGGCCCGCCGGGGCTGGGTCCGCGCGAAGGATGTGATCAACACGATGCCGCTACCCAGCCTGCGCAAGTGGATCGCGAAGAAACGCGGCGGATTGTGATGCGCAATTCCCCACCCTTTCTTTTGAGAAAGGATGGGGCACCCAAGCACCCTAGCTGCGGCACCGGCAAGCAGAGCTTGCCGGTGGCACCCCGCGTGTATTATCTGAGTATCATGGTCCGCACAGCGGACCCTACGGCCCCGTCGATACCCTTCTACAACCCGAACATCGCGTCGAGGAATGGCTGAATATCCTCACCATTGTTCAACCCGTCGCCGTTCGTGTCCGCCCGAATCACATCATCCGGCGCCTGCGGCGTGTCCATGAGCACGGCGATCATTGCATTGACGTCGGCGCCGCTGAAATCTCCGTCTCCATCGATGTCGAGGGCGATGCAGTTGAACGGCGTGCCGGGCTGACAAATACCAGCTACGCACGTTTCTATTCCGTTACAGAATATGCCATCGTCACAATCCGCATCACTCAGGCACAACGGTGTCGGGTCCAGCGCGTTCGTCTTGCCCATCACGAAGAACAGATTCGTCTCGATCATATCCACGCCTGGGCCGCCCACATCCGGCCCCTCGATCCGGAAATAGTTGGTGTTATTCGGGCTGCCGAGTACGGTGTGCGAGACGGTCGGATCACCCACATATCCGGAAGGCGGGGCCGACTCGGCCGGATCCCAGATCAGGTAGGGACCGATTCGCCCGCCGAGCACCATCTCGAAATTGCCCGGAGGCCCGCCGATGTCTTCGGTGTGATTGATGCCCCGCAATCCCGCTCCGGACGAGATAAACGTATCCACGCCAAACGGGTGTGTCACGGTGTAAAGCGTACCGGGCAGGAGGTTGTCCACGCGAATGCGAAGCCGACTGAAGGTCATCTGCTCGCCGTCCACGGGCGCTCCTGCTCCTCCGAATGCCCGCTCCAGTCCCATGAACAAGAGGGCCGTCCCGCCATTGTTGGTGGGCATGATGGACTCGGCAAACCAGTAGAACGTTTCTGCCGGGAAGTTATCCGGGAATGAGATCGGGGCGGCTGGATTGGGCAGGTCAATTGCCGGGTCGATGCCGCAGAGCGGATCGTTCGCGTCGAGGCATTCTCCCAAGTCAAAGCCATTTGAATCCCGATACCATTGCGGGAAGCCGATCGCCGAATCCATCGGCCCCATAGCGACCAGTTGATTCAGGCAGAGATCACCCACGCCGTCACCATCGCTGTCCGTCTGATTTGGATTCGGAACCAATACACAGTTGTCGCAACCATCCGGAACACCGTCCCCATCGGCATCCGCCAGATCGTTGAAACCCGGGCAGACATCGTTGCAGTCCACGATGAAATCGCCATCGGTATCAATTGTCGTATCGGGCACGCCACAGCCGCAGATGCCGGGACTGGTCTTGTTGGGATCGGCGGGGCACAGATCGACCGATCCGTCACAGGCATCGCCGATGCCATCCCCGTTGGTGTCCAACTGTCCATGGTTGGGTACGCCCGGGCAATTGTCGCAACCGTCGGCGACGGTATCTCCATCCGTGTCGATCAGGTCATTGAAGCCGATGCAGTGGTCGATGCAATCCGGCACGGTATCACCGTCGCT
>JBHHUV010000319.1:0-3561 GCA_046754005.1 Phycisphaerae bacterium
ATCGGCCGGTTGAACGGATCCGTCGTGGACATGGACGATGTCGTCCAGGTAACGTACGTGGAGGCGTTCCTGCGGATCAGCCAGTTTGTCCGCCGGGGGCCGGGCTCATTTCTCGCGTGGCTGACGCAGATCGCGCTGAATAACGTGAAGGACGCCGTTCGACTGGAACAGAGCGCGAAGCGACCGCCCCTGCACAAGCGAATCAGACCGCTCAGCGACGAGTCGTACGCGATCCTGCTATCCCGTCTCGTCGGACCGGGCTCCACACCCAGTCGTCACATCCGACGCGCGGAGGGCCGATCGCTCCTGTCGGAGGCGATCTCGAAACTGCCGCCGGACTATGAGACCGTGGTGCGATTGTACGATCTGGAGGGCCTGCCGGCGCGAGCGGTCGCCGAATCACTGGATCGCTCCGTTGCGGCGGTTCATATGCTCAAGGCACGTGCCCACGCACGCCTCGCCGAGCTGCTGAGCGAATCCCAATTCTATGGCGAGATTTCGTGAAGATGGCGAGAAATTGACGCTTAACCTGTTGTGTATGATGTCATGAACTTTGAACCCTTCGAAGAGTCGGACAATCGCACGGACCGGGTTCAGGCCCTCGTCGACTACGCCCAGCGCCAGGTTCAACACGCCGAGAAAGTCGGTCGGTCGGCCACCCCGGAATTACCCCTCGATTCGATACCCGGCTACGTATTGGTGCAAGAGATCAAGCGGGGCGGGCAAGGCGTCGTCTACGAAGCCTATCGCGAATCCACGAAGCAAAAAGTGGCCATCAAGGCGATCCGGGAACCGGCGTCCGCCGGATTGATCGAGGCGGCGCGATTCGAACGAGAGATCAGCATCCTCGCAGAACTCCAACACCCGAACATAGTAAAACTGCACGACGGGGGAACAGCCGGGGGCCGGCGGTTCATCGTCATGGAGTATGTTCCTGGCGTCCCGTTGGATGTCCATGTCCATGATCGCGGTCTCACGACGGAGACAATCGTCAGATTGTTTGTGAAGATCTGCGACGCCGTAAATGCGGCGCATCTTCACGGTGTTGTCCATCGCGATCTCAAGCCGAGTAACATCCTGGTGGATGACCGGGGTGAGCCGCATGTACTGGACTTTGGCCTGGCCAAGCTGACGGGAACCGATGTGACCGGGGATTCGCTCGATCCAGCGGTGACGATCACCGGCCAATTTGTCGGATCGCTGCCGTGGGCCACACCGGAACAAGTGGACGGAGTAACGGGCGAGATCGATATTCGCACGGACGTATACGCCCTCGGGCTGATTCTGTTTCACCTCCTGACGAATCGAAACCCCTACGAAGTGACCGGCTCGGTGAATCAAGTGATGCGGTCCATCGTGGATACCGAGCCGGCGCGGATGGGTTCCCTTCGAAAGGGCATTGCCGACGACCTTGAGACCATCGTCAACAAGTGTCTGAAGAAGGCGCGGGATGATCGCTACCAGAGCGCGGGAGAACTGGCGCGGGACTTACGGCGGTACCTCGCCGGCGAGCCCATCGAGGCGAAACGCGACAGCACGTGGTACGTACTGGTCAAGACGGCGCGCCGCCACCGCACGTGGGTGACCGTCTCCTGTGTGATGCTCGCCGCGACGCTTGCCTACGCCGCGACACTCACCGTCTTCTACCAAAGAGCAACGTCAGCCGAGACCCGTGCCCAAAAGTACGCCGGCGACGCACGCGACAAACTCCACCTGGCTATCGACACCCTGGCCTTCATGGTCGGCGAGGTCTCGGACGGGCTGCGTGAAACGAGCGGCGCAAGCGAAGTGCGGCGTGCGATCCTGCAGGGCACCTACAGCCGCCTGCAATCGCTCGCCGAGGGCCAAGCGGATGCCCCTGAACTCCAACGGGAAATGGCCCGCGCCCACAGCGAACTCGGAGACGTCTCACTCGCCCTTGGTAAAATCAGCGACGCCGAACTACACTTCAAGGAGGCGCTGTCCATCCGGCAGGCACTCGCCGAATCCGATCCCGACGACTCTGAACTCCTATCCGAAATCTCCATCAACCTGGTGCGCGTCGGCGACAGCATGAAGGAGCGTAACGAATACGCGATGGCAAGGGAGTATTACGAGCCGGCCCTGCGGATCGATGAATCACTCGTGGAGCACTATCCGGAGAACGTGCACTATCTGGATAATCTTCTCTGGAGCTATGAGCGAATGGGCTGGGCGGCTCGTTGGCTCGGCGATCTGCGCGAGTCGACTGTCTTTTCCGACAAGCAGTGCACCCTGGCAGCGCGTCTGCTTGAACTGGACCCGGAATCTCCACAGCGGTTGTTTGGTCATTTCGCGGCTCAAAGTCAGCGATTCTATTTGTCCCGGTGGCTGGGTGATGAAGAAGCCGCCCTGGAGCGCGCAAACAGAACCCTTGAAATCGGCGAGCGGCTTCTTTCGGTGGAATCCGACAACCCCCGTTATACCTATCGTATCGCCTCGGTTTACATCGATCGGGCGAATGTTCAGCAACTCCAAGGCGATTATCAATCTGCCCGGGCCGGAGTACTGAAGGGTCTCGCAATGGCCGAGCTACTCGTTGCCGCGGACCCGGGCGAAATGGTCTATCTACGACTTCTTTGGGCAGGGTATTGGGAGGTCGCCAGCATCGAAGACAACGAACCGGATGCTGATCGGACAGTCGGCCGAGATCACATTCGCCGCGCATTGGATCTCGCGCAAAGCATGGCAGAATCGGAGCCGGAAAACCCGTCGAACTGGCACACCCTCTTAGTGTCGTTGAACTGGCTGGGCGAAATCGAACACAAGCTTGGGAACCATGATCAGGGGAGGCACTTGATCGAGCGTGCCATTGAGACAGCCGAGCACGTCATGGGGACACCTCGCGAATCATACAATCTCCTCTGCGAATATGCGATGGTGTTGCGGACATCACCCTATCCGGAATTTCGCAACCAGGATCGGTCCCTGGAGGTCATCCGGCGAGCCGTAGCCCTGACCAACGAGGAATCAGCCGGGCCGCTGATCGGACTCGCGCAAACTCTGCAAGCACGCGGCAATCGTGATGGAGCCATCGCAGCCCTCCACAAGGCCGAAGCAGTCGTGCCTCCCGGTGAGCAAAATCAACGCCGCCTTATTACGAAGCTGCTGAACGAACTTCAATAGCACTTGTTCCGTATCACAATTGCGCATTTCACGCGGCTTGTTCAATGAACTCGCTCTTCATCTGTTCCGACCGGCGCAGTATCCGTTCCCATTCCGAATGTTTCGATACGCATGTAACAATTTTTCTCCTGTTGGCATCCCTTGAGATTCTTAGATATCTCTTTTTGGGATTATCATTTCTTAGCGTTGTCGATTCGTCAGGAGTGGCGTTGTTGATTTGAAGCGCAGGTGTTGTCGATATGTCTTCTTCGTAGGTTGGTCTTTCTCGCCGATCCTCCCGTTGGCGCGGACATGACAGGGAAACGAGGGTTCCATCTACGAATAGAAGGCCGAATTGATTCTCGTTTTGCTTCTTCACCCATACGTTGTTGAGGAATCCTCTTGATCGCAGACCCGTGATCGCACGGCAGACATTGG
>JBHHUV010000320.1:0-3551 GCA_046754005.1 Phycisphaerae bacterium
ATCGCAGTCCTGACGCTCGATGGAATCAAAACCTGAGGATGTAGGGTGGCACCGCCCACCACAGGCGTAGGGTGGGCATTGCCCACCAAAGCCACGCAACAATCGTCATCATTCCCTCTCCACCCGAACCGCCCTCACCCACACGGCAACCACCAGGCCCATCAATACAATCGCCACTCCCAGTGCGGGAAACGTCAATCCCGGCCCCAGACCGGAAATATGCAACAGCGACAATCGTTCCCACGCGACACGTCCCCAGCCTTGACCCGTGTAGGCGTGAACCATTTGCACCAACCCCCCATACACTTCAGCCGTAAGGAAAACACCGACCATACTCAGGGAAACCCATCGCACGATCCACTTCCAGGGAAAGCAGGCGAGTCCCTGACAAAAGAGACAGAGCAGCCACGGAAAGGCAATCGCCGCATACCAACTGTTTGCTGCAAAAGTACCATAGGCCAGTTGCGTGTGTAGCGCGTGATAGGCCAGGCCGGCGGCGACACTCAGACACAAAACACCCAATCGTGCGACTGTCTGTTTTTCCACGAACAGGCATGATCGACGGCGGACCGTTTCTCGCATCGCGAAAAAGCCGCCCACGAGCGACAAGAAGATGTTGAATTCATGAATGTCCATCAATCGGGTCGGGCTTTTTTGCCAACTCCACCCACCGAACCAGAGGCTGTATCTCAGCCCACGCTGAGCAAAGGTGCGCCACCAGTCCCAATCCACCAGTCCAGCGAACAGATCGATCACCGAATGGCCCGCATCCCGATTCAATACCGCCTCCTGCAGAGGCGTCAACATGCCGAAATGTTGAAGATTGAACCACAAGTAGGATCCGCACGACACGAGCACCGCCGACAGACAAACCGCCAGTCCAACGGACGACTGAATCCACGATTGTTTATTGTGCCATGCGTACGAAACATAGACAAACACAACAAAGGGAAGCAGGCTGAGATCGATCGTCTTCGACAGAATACCAAGCCCCAACGCAAGGCCTGCTCCGAGAGATGCCATCCAGAAATGACGCGATAGCACCACGAGGAGTATCGAAACCGACACGGTTCCCAGAAGAACCGCCAAGGCATCATTGGCCACCCGCGCACAATTGATCAGGTACAACGGCTGAAGCACGATCAACAATCCCAACAGGAAACGGTGCCCACCCGGTTTGAGAAGATTGCCGACAGCCCACAGAGCGCAATAAATCGCGGCCGCCCCGAAAAGTGTATTCAACGCGCGCAAGCCCGTGATCGCTGCAAGGATGCCCCCTCGATCATCCAGAAATCGATACAACGGCGCGACCAGTCGATAGTAAAACGGCGACTGTTGCGCCTGATACAGACGCAGCGCGGGCGCGTTCGGTCTCACCGTCGGCAGTTGCTCGGCCGCCCAGAATTCCTCGTAAGACAGCGCCCCGATCCCCCGCAATTGATCAATCGCCAGCGCACTGTGCGGATACCGAACGATCTTCTCATAGAGCGATCGGGGAACCACGTCGTCGTTTTGCATGATCGGTGATCGCCCGTTCTCACACAAAAACTCGATGGCGGCAATATGTTGATACTCGTCCCACCCCTCAAACGGCGGAAGAATCGACAGCACAAATGCTCCCCGAACAAGGAACAGCAGCACCAACAACACGCAGAACCGACGCCACTGCGAAAACCATTCTGTTATTCGTGCGAATCTGTCGAGCATGAGCAACCAGATATTTGTTGCGAGTTCGTCCCACCCAAGGCCAAGGTTCTAATGGAAGATATGCGGATTGGACAGGTCGACCGAATCAGAGCCACGATCGTTTGATCAGAGACGCGACCGTCAGGGAGCGGTCCCCGTTCATCCATCATCGATTCCCCCCTCCAATCTCCCGTTCCCAACCTCTTCTTCATCTGTTATTTTGACTTTTCGACTTTTTGACGTTTCGACGTTTCCCCCGTCCGTTGACCTTTCCGCCGATAAGCTCGAATATTGCAATCAGATAACTGAATACGCCGATACACCGGCTCGATTGAAAGACAGAGCCTCTCAGATATGCACGATCGCCGAGAGACCGCCTTCTTGCGAAAGGCGTCACTCCCCGATCGCCCCAGGCGAAAAGGATCCTGCCCTTCCACCATGTCACTCGCCACGCTCCCCAAAACCGTTCGCACCTTTGCTCGCATGCGGGTCATCGCCCAGGTGCTCTCCAAGCACGGCTTCGGCCACTTTGTCGACCGCCTCCAGCTCGGCGGCTACCTCCCGACGACCCGGCTCCTCCGCCGCCGCGGACCGGCCGAAGAGCACGAGGCCCTCGACCCCCTCGAGGCCATCGGCAGCCGCCTCGTCCGCGTCTGCGAGGAACTCGGCCCCACCTTCATCAAGCTCGGCCAGATCGCCTCCACCCGGGCGGACGTCCTCCCCCCCCAGATCCTCACCGCGCTCGAGGGCCTCCAGACCGACGTCAAACCCTTCCCCACCGAGCAGGCCCGCCGAATCTTCAAAAAGGACACCGGTCAATCCGTCGACGAGGCCTTCCAGGAGTTCACCGACCAGCCCTTCGCCAGCGCCTCGATCGCCCAGGTCCACCGCGCGATCACGCACGACGGCAGCCAGGTCGTCGTCAAGATCCAGCGACCGGGCATCGAGCAGATCATCCAGCTCGATATCTACGTCCTGAAATTCCTCGCCGAACAGGCCGAATCCCTCTTCCCGGAATTGCGGCCATTCCGCCCCAGGATGCTCATCGAGGAATTCACTCAAACCCTCCAGAAGGAGCTCGACTTCATCAACGAGGCCTCCGCCACGGCCCGCTTCCACGAGGCATTCAAAGACGACGCTCATATCACCACCCCACAGGTGCACTGGGAGCTGACCGGCCCGAAGGTACTCACGCTCGAATATCTCGAAGGCATCCGTCTTCGCAACGTCGTCGAAGAGCACGGACCCACGTGCAATCGAACCGACCTGGCGAGAAACCTGGCCGAGTGTTTCCTGAAACAGTTCTTCGAAATGGGCATCTTCCACGCCGACCCCCACCCCGGCAACCTCCTGTTCGGCCCACCCGACGGCGTCAAGCTCGTCGATTTCGGCATGATCGGACAGATCGACGAGCGTCTCACCGACCGCCTCGTGATCGGAATCGTCGCCGCCGTCAAGAAGGAAGTCGACGTCCTCATCGACATCCTCGCCGAACTCGACGGAATCGGCCCCAACACCGATCGCGGCGCCCTCGCCCGAGACCTTCGCGGCTATCTCGACAAGTATTACGGCCTCCCCCTCCGCCGCCTCGATATGGCCACAATCTTCCGAGAACTGATCGACACCGTTCGCCGAAACGACGTGACGCTCCCACGCGATTTCGTCGCCATGTTCAAATCCCTCGCCGTCGTATCGGGCGTAATCCTCCAGCTCGATCCGGAACTCAACCTCGCCGAACTCCTCCAGCCTCGGCTCTCCACCCTCCTGCGCGAGCGCATTTCCGGACGTCGCATCCTCCGCATGGCGGGCGTCTCCACATGGCACATCGCCAGCATATTACGGGACGCACCCCGGCTGATCCGCGA
>JBHHUV010000321.1:0-3547 GCA_046754005.1 Phycisphaerae bacterium
GCTTTCAGGGTTCGATCCCGGCGAGGGCGAGATCCGTTCGGCCCGCCCAATCTGTCATGAACCCCTTCCCGGCGGTCGCAGCAGCGATACGACGACGGCCAGCCGACAGCATTTCGAAACCGGGAAGATATTGAATCTGGGTTCCTGAGCATGCCGAGCACAAGACAGGCCGAGGTCAATCCGAAATCGTCAACTTCCCGCCGCCATGCCCGTGAATTCGATCTTGCCGCTCATGGACCGAGCCTCGATCTGCCCGCCGCCGCCATTGAGAATGCCTTCCAGAAAACCGTCGCCGGTCGACACATCCTGAATGTCGAATCCCTTCAAATCGGCGATCACCGATCCCTCCACGGTCGTCAGCAGCAGGCGCGCAGTCGTCGTTTGTGCAATCGTCAACTGGATCTGGCCGGTCGTCGTCTCCGCCGAAATCTGACCCGCCGACGGGGGCGTCAGACGCATCGTCACGTCCGCATCGGTAGTCGTCGCCTTCACGTTTCCCGTCGTATCCATCACGGTCACCGATCGGTTGGTCGTCTCGGCGACCACGCTTCCATTGACACGAGTGATATCGATCGCCCCGTTTTCCGTGTGGATCTCCACACTGCCGGTCAACTCGCTGACTTCGACGGGCCCGTTACCAACCAGGATTTCGACATTGGCCCCGTGGGGTACCACCAGGCGCAAGTCAAATACGATGTCCTCGTCGGCAAGGCCCTCAGCGACGGTCGCATCGATATCCAATCGGGCGGAGTCGACGAAGGATCGCTCGGCGGTAACGGCGGATTGGGTGAGAAGTTCTTCGAGCAGGTCATTGCCAAGGCCCTCTTTAATGATGATTTCAGTGATATGGAGTGTGCCGGATTCGGCGGTGTCAGATTGGGAGATGCTGACACGACCGGTGGGCAACTCGATACGGATGGTCTCGATGCCGGAAAAATCGATCGTCTCGGTGGCGCGTTCGATGTTGGGATTGTTGGGATCGATCCCATCGGGGGCCGGGACTGTGACGCCGTCCGAGTTGATCAGACTCCCGGGGACAACACCATCGCACGCGGTTCCGCACACCCCCGCGATCGCGATCGAGGCAGCGGCCATCATTCGTTGAATTCGCACCGTCATGCTCCTTATAAAAAACGCGGTCGGCCGGATGTGGCGCCGCTGTCGATTGCTTATCGGTCAGATTTCCGGTTTAATTCAGGGATGATTTTCCGGCCCGAGTCCAATAACCAATTCCACCGATGGATCGGAAGGTGACGGCCCGAACCGTGGAGATATCAGCTACCAGTTATCAGTAACCAGTTATCAGTTACCAATGTCCAGTTACCAGTAGCGGAGTCCATGAAAGATCAGGCAGCGGAGGGACTTTACATTCGCCCCGAAGGGACAAGACTTTCGCCCGAAGGGGCCAGACATTCACCCGAAGGGCAAGACATTCGCCCCGTAGGGGCAGCAACATGTCAGCCCAGGGCAGAGCGAAGCGCCGCCCTGGGTGATCCTGGCCCGAACACCCAGCCCTGTAAGGGCGTTACAATTTAATGTCGCCTGGCTCGCAGTGTCGCGTGGATCGATGTAGAGTTCGATTATCCCATCCATCGAATCCAACTCGCGAGACTGGCCACATACGATACAAAGCCCGGTTGAAGCCGCAATGGATAACCGCCCGTTCAGTCATGGACACCGAAAAACGCACCATCAGGAGACCGGTGCCCCAGAACCACTTGAGACAGATCCCAAAATGCCATGAACGATTCAAACTATAATTATACGTCTGTACCCATCCAAACGCCACGCCGAACCTTTTTGTTCGTGGGTATCCTCATCGGCCTGTTGGGCGGCTGGTTCCTCGTCGGCTGGATTCACCAGCCGGATAGAATCACCAACGCAGAGCCTCGAACCGTCACACCGCGATCCAACCTGACGAAGCAGGAGCGATCGGTCATTGAGACGTTCGAAGATTCCGCTCCCTCCGTCGTTTATATCACGAGCCTCTCCAGCCGCACCGCCTTGCGCGGTTTCACATTGGTTGAAATTCCCCAGAAGGGTACCGGATCGGGTTTCATCTGGGACTCCAACGGCCACATCGTCACAAATTATCATGTCATCCAGGACGCGAAGCGCGTCAAGGTGACCCTGTCCGATCAATCATCCTGGGACGCCGTCTATGTCGGCGCCGCGCCGCACAAGGATCTCGCCGTGATCCGCATCGACGCGCCACCATCCAAGCTGAAACCGATCGCAATCGGCACCTCGGGCGATCTAAGAGTCGGCCAGGCCGTCCTCGCCATCGGCAATCCATTCGGCCTCGATCAAACCCTGACCACCGGCGTCGTCAGCGCGCTGGGGCGTACGATCCGCTCCGTCTCGAATCGAAAGATCGAAGGGGCGATCCAGACGGACGCCGCCATCAATCCCGGCAACTCCGGAGGCCCCCTGCTCGACAGTGCCGGGCGTCTCATCGGTGTCAACACCATGATCATCAGCGAATCGGGTTCCAGCGCGGGGATCGGTTTCGCGGTTCCGGTCGATACCGTCAACCGTGTCGTACCCCAATTGATCGAGCATGGCGAAGTGATCCGCCCGCAGCTCGGCGTGAAGATATTCAATGAGAACATTGCGAGACGGCTCGGCCGAACGGGCGTTGTGATCGAATCCGTGACGCGTGGCGGCCCAGCCGCCAAGGCCGGTCTCAGGGGCTTCATACAGACTCAAGACGGCGATGTGATCTGGGGAGACATCATCGATCGTATCGACGATATTGAAATCAAAACGCTGGATGACCTGCTCAACGCCCTCGAGACTTACCAACCCGGTGACGTGGTGACCGTGTACTACCTGCGAGGACGGGAACACCGCAAGGCCCGGATCACGCTCCAACGGCCAAGCGATCACTGAGAATGACAGAACGTTCAACTATCAAATCGATCCTGCTCGGGTGCCATGCTTACACGACCAGGGTCTTTAAGGTTGGGTAAGCATGCCGATCATCTGGGGTGCGGCCGTCGGCCGCGGTATGGCACCGGCTTCCAACCAGTACGTATCCCATGAAAACAGGCGATGCCACATCCAGTTTCGACTTCCACTACAGGCCGCTATGGACGGCCTCACGATGACACGCCCATGATGCGGAACCTGATGCTGGTCCTGGCCTACGATGGAACCGATTTCCACGGTTGGCAATTTCAGCCGGGGATCCGAACCGTCCAGGAGTGCGTCGAAATCGCCCTGCGCCGCACCGTCCGCCACCGAGTGGCCATCGTCGGGTGCAGCCGAACCGACGCGGGCGTCCATGCCGCGGGCTACGTCGCCAACCTCTACACCACCAGCCCCGCGCCGAACCTCAGCATCGCCCGAAGCCTGGCGACCCGGCTGCCGCCCGACCTCGCGCTCATCCATCTCGAGGAAGTACCCCTCACGTTCAACGCAACCCAATCGGCCATCTCCAAGCTCTATCGCTATCGTATCCACAACGCAGCCAATCGACCGGTCGAGCGCTTCACTCACAGACAGGTCTATCATCCCAGGCAAACGTTGGAGATCGCTCCGATGC
>JBHHUV010000322.1:0-3506 GCA_046754005.1 Phycisphaerae bacterium
CCAGGGCAGAGCGAAGCGCCGCCCTGGGTCAGAGCAATCAACCGCACTCAGCCCTGAAGGGGCGTTACAGCCCGTCCGTCTCACCTGGCCGGAGTCCCGTAGCGTGGGTCATCCGACCCACGTTCTGAAATCGTCAATCGTCAGATTGTGTGCCATGTGCGATCCGATCACAACGATTCTTAATCGTGGCGGTTCAACAAATACGTCGGATGACCCATCCTACAAATCGTCGGTTCGACGATCTTGACCCTGCAGGGGTCAGGGAACAAAGCCCAGGGTGAAACCCTGGGGTTCGGATCGTGCGCGCATCCTGAGCCCTGTAAGGGCGGCGGAAGTGCCTGATTTCGATTGCTTCCGACACCCCTTCAGGGCTTGATTGCCGGAAGGTGTCCACAACCCAGGATTTTCAACCCCGGGCTTTGTACCGTGGCCCCTTCAGGGCCCATTGTCGATCAGACGGTGCGCCGCGGATTTGAAGTGTCGCAAATAGACATGGGAAGGGATTCCCGTGGAGGAAGGGACCGCGAATGGATTCTCGGTCCGTCGGTTTTGACCCTGAAAGGGTCAGGGAACAAAGCCCAGGGCGCCAGCCCTGGGTTCGGATCGCACCCATTACATGAGCCCTGTAAGGGCGTCGGAAGTACTCGATTTCCATTGGTTCCGGCGCCCTTTCAGGGCTTGATAGTTATCAATGCCCACAACCCCAGGGTTTCACCTTGGGCTTTGTACCGCGGCCCCTTCAGGGCCGTTGACGATCAGACGGTACGCCGCGGATTTGAAGTGGTCGTAAATAGACATGGAAAGGGATTCTCGGTTCAGCACGCAGAGGAGGTGGAGGGGCGCGGAGTTTTGGAGGAGTGGTATGTCGGGTGGAGAAGGATTTGGTGATTTGTGATTTGTGCGGGCTGGAAACCGGAGTTACAGCATTTTGATCAGGGATCGAGAAGGGATTCTCGGTTTAGCACACCCCTCGGTAGACGGGTCTGGCAAACGCAGACCACGGTGCGTCTGGGCCTTGGATCGACGTTCCAACCGCGTGGCCGACCGAGAAAGAGGTCGAAGAAGTAGCCTGACCCATTTTCTTCTCCTGAACCCTTTTCTTCTTGCAGAAGGCACAGGACAAAGCGTCCATCTGGCAGACGATCTAGAGGTGTGTTATATTGACAGGATACCGAAATTCTGCATGTAATGCGTATCAAGCTAATAAGTATTAGGCCGATGGACATACTTGGAATTCTCACAAGAATCAAGAGCAAGGTGCTCGCTGCGGCACACTTTGATATGCTGCAAAGCGCATACGCCCTTCAGAATCAAAACGCCGAGCAGCTCAAGAGCAACAACGACGCCATCACCGAAAACAATCAACTACTCCGAGAACATTGTGAGAAACTGGAGGCGGAAATAGGTCGCCTTAAGGTGGAGAACGCGGGTTTACTCGTTGAGTTAACTGAGGGTAAGACCGGCGAGACCGATTACACCCCAACAGATATCCCGCTGCAAATCCTGAAACTCTACCGCCACATCGATGAGCATATATTGTTCGATGAGCAAGTCGCGTCCGAGCTTACGCATTCGAAACTGGAAATTGAGCTTGCGTTTTCAGAACTTACGGAGAACAACATCGTGTCCTTGGGTATCATGGGTGATCGCGGCGCTGGATATTTTCTGACGACATATGGCAAGCGACGTGTTTTACAGATCAAGCCGTAACAATCGGACTATCAAATCGTTCCACCGTAGCTGGGGCTCGCATGGCCTGATCCTGAAAATCTCAACACAAATGTGACCGAACCACAATTCCAACAATTCGGATTGTCGCAAAAAGATGCAGAACGCATTCAAGGTCTAGTGTCACTTATCGACAGCAACGAGTCTGGCGTACAGTGGATGGAACGGCTCCTTCCATCGAACCCTGGATGTCTCGGCGAACTGATTGGGGCCGCATTATTCATTACAGTTCTTTGGCCTTTCTTTCTCCTTGGTTTGCTTCTTACGCCCGTAATCAACGTTGCGCTAAGAATCAAGCTTCATTACGATCCCCAGCGCCGCAACTACCAGAACTATCAAGACGCCGTTCTGAGGTTCAAAAGGAAACAACATGAATTCTGGTTTGATCTCTCGCCACTTGAATTTGAACGCCAAGTAGCTGGTTTGTACACTCGGCTGGGATACCACACTACAGTAACTCCGGGTTCTGGAGACGGAGGCATCGATATTGTTATGTACAATGCTGCTGAAAAGATCATCGTCCAATGTAAGCGCCACAGAAATCCAATTGGTCCTGCAGTTGTTCGCGAATTGTACGGTTCGCTTTCGGCCTCGAATGCACAGTCAGCAATCCTGATATGTACCGGCGGATTTACTAAGGGTGTTTACCAGTTTGCTCGCGATAAGCCGATTTCGTTGTTGGACATTGATGGTATTCTTGATTTGGAGCACCATGCGGTACAAGGAAGCATGCGACGAAGCACCGGCGACATACCCAGAAGAATATCTATCAATGTAGAGAAGCGGTTGCCATAGTCCCGTAGCGTGGGTCATCCAACCCACGTTTTCAAATCGTCAGCGATCAGATTATGTGCCCCACGCGATCCGATCACAACGGATAGATCGTGGGCGTTCAACAGATGGGTCGGATGACCCACCCTACAAAACTGTTTCCCCGACACGCCACGCATCCCCATCCCGCAGCACCGGTCTATATAGCGTGTCGCGTTCCATGGGCCGGCGGCCGGATTCTTGGATGAGGCAGCGGAGCTGGCCGAGCGACAGTTCCTGGTGGCGGTTGCCGGGGCCGGATTCTCTTTTGGTGATGTCGTAGTGGACGACGGTTCCGTCGAGGTCGTCGACGCCCCAGTTCAGAGAGACCTGCGCCAATTTCGCCGACTGCATGATCCAGAAGGCCTTGATGTGGGGGATGTTGTCGAGCATCAGGCGGCTGATGGCCAGCGTCTTCAAATCGTCCAGGCCGGTCGGGCCGGGGAGGTGCGACAGGGCGCTGTCGTCCGGGATGAAGGAGAGGGGGACGAAGCAGTTGAAGGCGGCGGGGGGGGGCGAGTGGTCCGCACCGGCAAGCGGAGCTTGCCGGTGGCACCCGGAATCTCCCACCACAGGAGGGGGCGGAGAATCTTTCATAGCCTCCCTCATCGCCTGGAGCGAGGCGTCCTGGTGGTCGCGGAGCTTGAGCATGTGGGTGATCCGCTCCTCGGGGCGCTCGACGTGACCGTAGAGCATCGTGGCGTTGGTGGGGATGCCGAGAGAGTGTGCTTCGCGGTGGACGTCGAACCAGCCCTGCTCGCCGACTTTGTTTCGGTAGGCCTCGTCGTGGACCCGATCATCGAAGATCTCGGCCCCGCCGCCGGGCAGGCTGCCGAGACCGGCGGCGCGAAGCTGTTCGAGGACTTCGCGGATCGAGAGGCGCGGCTTCGTGATGCGGGTGAAGTGGATGATCTCGATGGCGGTGAAGGCCTTGATGTGGATCCGAGGGCAGGCGGCGCGGATGGCGC
>JBHHUV010000323.1:0-3504 GCA_046754005.1 Phycisphaerae bacterium
TTGGCTTGAATAACTTAGACAACGTATTGCGGGCCGGGGCCCGCCGGGTGGCTGTCCGAAACAAGACATGCATCACGGCGGATCTCGATTCATCATTCATTATTCCACCCCCAGTACCGGCCGAGCAATCCAGAAGAATGTTGCGCTGATCAGAAGGACACCGATCAGATTGATGACCAGGCCGCTACGGACCATGTGTTTCATCTCTACATGGCCGGAGCCGAATACAATCGCATTCGGAGGCGTCGCGACCGGCAGCATGAACGCGCAAGACGCCGAGAGCGTCGCCGGTAGCATGAGCATCAGAGGATTGATCCCCATCGTCTGAGCGACCCGCGCCAAAATGGGCAGCATGACCTGTGTCGTCGCCGTGTTGCTCGTGATCTCGGTGAGGAATGTCATCATCAAACAAGTCAACAGGATCAGCGGCAACGCCCCGATCATGCCGAACCCGGCGAAGACTTCGCCGCACCAGGCGCTCAGCCCGCTGGATTGGAAACCCTCGGCAATTGAGAACCCCCCGCCGAATAGAAGCAAAATCCCCCACGGAAGTCGCCGCGACGTCTCCCAGTTCATCAGATAGTCGTGTCTGTTGGAACCTTTCGACCGCCCGGCTGGGATCATGAACAGCAGCACCGCCATCCCAACCGCCACAGTAGCATCGTTGATGTAATCGGCGCGAAACAGTTGGTTCCCCGCACCCTTCATCCCGCGCTCCAGCAGACCCGACCAGCCGTAGTTCACATCGCCCACGGGGATGCTCCGCGTCATCCACAGCAAGGCGGTCGCGATAAAAATCATCATGACACGTTTCTCCGGCCGGCGCATCGATCCCAACCGCCGAAGCTCATCCGTCACGACCGCTCGGCCGCACACCGTCTTCGATGGACTGACCGGACAGGTAATCTTCACCAGGACCAACCACACCATTGGCAGAAAAATCGTCACCATTGGAACGAACAGAATCATCCACTGCCCGAAGCCAATCTCTGCAGCCTCCGGAAACAGGCGCGACCATTGACCGCGGAATGCGATGTTGGGCGGCGTTCCGATCGGCGTCGCGATGCCACCAATGTTCGCCCCGTAGGCGATGCCCAACATCAGGGCCGCGGCGAAATTTCCCGATCGGCCGCTCTCTCCCGATTCCGCATTTGGTTCCGACATCGCCGCGACGATCGCAAGGCCGATGGGCAACATCATGAGGGTGGTCGCGGTGTTGCTGATCCACATGCTCAAGACCGCGCTGGCCAGCATGAAACCCAGCACAATCGTCGATTGACTGGTTCCAATCATGCGAACAATGTGAAGGGCGATTCGTCGATGGAGTCCCCATCGCTCGACCGCCAGCGCGAGAATGAATCCACCCATGAACAGAAAAACGTGGCTGTTGGCGTAGGGAATCGCCGCCCTGCCGACTGGAAGCACACCCACCAGTGGGAATAGCACCAGCGGCAGCAGCGATGTGACCGGCAAAGGCAGCGCAAGCGTCATCCACCAGCATGCGACGAGGGCGGTGACAGCCGCGGCAGCCATCATGGTGTGGGCTCGTTCGGTGACGATCTTTTCAGTCGTTTGTCGATACATCTCCGAATCGTGCGGCGCGACGGCCTGGTCGAGGCATTTCAGGCGATGGGCGACATCTGCACGAATAGCTTCGGTGAAGTGTTGTCGAATCGCCCGATGCATATTCTGTGGAGGAGGAAGAATGATGAGGCTTGCGAAGAGCGCCAGGCCCAGCCAGAACCCGACGCGGCCGATGAGGGATTCGCCTCGCTCCAGTCCCCCGCTCGTTTGTTGCGAATGGGCCATCGTCCCATCTTACGAGAATCTCCGAGAGAGTGGCACAGGTCTCCTCTCTCGGCGCATCGCGATGGATCTGTTTACACGGGGCTCAATCGCCGGTCAGTTTGTAGCAATTCAATCCACTGTTCCAAGGTGTATCACATGATCACGATTCTGGAGAAACGGTGGGGGGAGCGGGCGGATCGGGCGGGCCTGTGGGTGTTCCCGGCGGGGTGGGGGTCTCGGATTCAGTCACGGTCGGCGGCGCCTCGGCGGCGGCCGGGCCGCGTGAGGGAGCCTCCATGTTCTTGTCCTTCTCGGGCTTGGACTTGAGCTTGGGCCTGGGATGAGTTTGTTGGGGTGAAGGAACTTTGAGCGGTGCGAGCACCATCGTCATACGTTTTCCCATCACCTTGGCGGCGCGATCGACCTTCGCGATGTCCACAAGGGCCTCAACGATCGAATTGAAGGCATCCAGCCCCCTGTCCTTTCGGTACTGTTCCCGCCCTCGGAACAACATCGTGAACTGCACACGATCGCCATGTTCGAGAAAGGCCCGTGCCCGATTCATCTTGATCGTCCGGTCATGTTCGTCAGTCTTGGGACGCAGGCGCACCTCCTTGATCTTTTGCTCGTGATGCTTTTGCTTCTGCTTCTTGGACTGAAGGTACTTGTGCTTCCCATAGTCCATGATCTTGCAGACCGGCGGCCGTTCGTTCGGGGACATTTCGACGAGGTCGAGCCCTACTTCCCGCGCCATGCGCAGGGCCTCGGCGGTCGGCACCACGCCGAGCATGTTCTTGTCCTGGTCGATCAACCGAATCGGTGTGATGCGAATCTGCTCATTACATCTCATGCGTCGAGTAGCCAAACACCATCCTCTCTATAATAGAAACCTGGGGACATCATTCCGAGTCAACCCAATCCTCGACACGGAAAAACAAAACTTTTCACTCGAAACGCGCGATACGTCACTCCGGCATGGAGCCGGTTTCCAATCGCTTGTCCCGGCGCGCCGGGAGGACTCGGATTGAATACCCGTTTTATAATACCACGGTTTACATTCACTGGTACCTACGATCCACAGATGGGTCTGATGGCCCATCCCACGCTTTGTCCGGTACTGTTTGCTATTCGTCATTCCTTTTTAACATTCTCGGGTGGATGCGGCTGATTCTGCTGTAGCAGCATCGTCACGAACATTTTCAGGCTCATGTTGTCGAGTTGCCGGCCGCTGCGATCGTTGATATTGACCGTTCGATCGGCCGCCTCCTGTTCACCCACCACAGCAATATAGGGAATCTTCAACTTTCGAGCACGATGTTTCTTGGGACCGATCCGCTCGGGAGACTCGTCCAGATCGATGCGGAAGCCGGCACTCCGAAGACCATCGGCGATTTCGTGGGCATAGGCCGCGCTTTTCTCGCTGATACTCGCCACAACAACCTGGACCGGCGCGAGCCAGAAGGGAAAGGCCCCTTCGAAGTGCTCGATCAGGATTCCCATGAACCGTTCCAGGCTGCCGAACGGGGCCCGGTGAACCATGATCGGTTGGTGTTGACGATTGTCGGAACCATTGTATTGAAGTCCGAATCGCTCGGGGAGGTTGTAATCAACCTGAACGGTACCCAGTTGCCACTCGCGGCCGATGCAATCCTTGACTACGAAGTCGATCTTGGGGCCATAGAAAGCGGCTTCACCGACTTCCTCCGTCGCACTCAT
>JBHHUV010000324.1:0-3467 GCA_046754005.1 Phycisphaerae bacterium
GCCGCTTCGCTCTGCCCTGGGCTGACAAGTTGCGCCCCTTCGGGGCAAAAAGAAGCGCATGTTCGCCTGCTTCGGGGCAACAAGAGGTGTGTGGCACTTCGGGGCAAAAGAGAGAGGCATGTGATCCTACTCTGGAGTTGTGTGATTATTCGGAAGCACGAGGTGAAAAAACGAACGGATCGAAACACTAGAACCGTACGATGTTCTCTTCCTCAGTAGAGCCGCTCGGACTTCCTTCGACCGGTTTTTCCCCGTCTGGTTGGAGAAACTTCTGAAGATGGTCGAGGAGCAAATCGTAGAGGGCCTGGTTGGGATCCCGTGGGCGATCCAAGTCGATTTCGACACTGGGTGTATCCACACCTCGACGCGCCTCGCCGACGCCGAGCTTGACGAGTTGGGAGATGCTGTTCACCCCATGTGAGGTGTTGGCAAAGGCGTCGAGCGTGGGGCCGGCTACCTGTTCGAGGCCTGTGATATCGGTGGCCTCCCGGGTTTCGCCGAGCACGAGGCCGTTCGGCTGAGCCGACTCGTTCGTCGGCCAGATCAGGATGCTGAAGAACAAGAGTGCGGCCGCGGCCGGTACGCTGCTGCCGATGGCCAGACGCCAGAACCGCTGTCGCTGGTCGCGCCGGGTTTGGAGGGTGACCGGCTTCCCGATCGGGTGGGTCTTGGGGAGGGCCGCCAGAACCCGCATCGCGAAACCGGACTCCAGTTCCGGCTCCGAGCAGTCTTTTGCGACGACCTCTCCGCAGGCGCGAACCATCTCGAATTGCTTCTGACATGCGGGACACTGCAAGAGGTGGGCATGCACCTCCGCCGTCAGGCTCGGTGACAACTCACCGTCCATATACACATCCTGAAGCTGCGCGACGTGTCGACAGGTCATAAGCACAATCATATTCTCCCGCCCCGGGCACATGCCACGGAGGCCCATTCACGTCCGAATCAAGAACTCATTCTCGACCCGGGACTATACTGCGAAACCGGTGATCAGCCTGTGCCGCCCGCTTCCGAGAAGCGGACCTGCGACCAGTCCTCCACCATTTCGCTTTCCAGGAGTCCCTTCAACCGATTCCGTGCCCGGTGAAGATGGCTCTTCACCGTCGCGGCCGGCATCTCCAGGATGTCGCCGATCTCCTGGCAACCCAGCGACTCCCTGTAGAATAGTAATACACTCGCACGCTGCGGCGGTGTCAGTTGATCGACCGAATCCCAAATAACTTTTTTCAGCCGACGCGCCTCGTCGCTGTTGGCCACGGCCTCGGCGGTTTCATCCGCCTCCTCGGCGCGGCCGTCCGTGCGCAACGTCTGAAAATCAACATCGCCGGTATAGTCCTTCCGCCGACGCATCGTATTCAGGCACAGCCGGTAACCGATCGTGAACAACCAGGTACTGAATCGATAGGCAAAGTTAAACTTATCCAAGGCCTGGAACGCGCGGAGAAAGGCGTCCTGGCAGATTTCTTCGGCGTCGTGGTCGTTGCGGATCATCCGCCAGATGAATGCGTAGAGACGATCCTGGTGCGCGGCGATCAATTCGCGCGCACTGGACTGGCACCCGCCCTGGGCGTCCGTGATCAGACGCCGCTCATGGAGCGGAGTCAGCCGTCCGCTATGGTCCGTATCTGACATGGCTTCCTCTACCCATATTATACATTGAAACCCGCTGTCGGTCGCAACAAATACCCTGTTTACTCACTTATCCTCGACCCTATATGATTCGGCTATGTCCCGAGATCGGTCCAAAACCGCTGTGAATTCGGCTCGTCTGGTCAACAAGAAGGCCCGGCTGAACTACGAGATTCTGGAGCGAGTCGAGGCCGGAATTGCGCTTAAAGGTACTGAAGTCAAGAGTTTACGTCATGGAGATGCCAGCCTGTCAGAGGCCTATGCTCGGATTGAAAAGGGCCGGGCGACTTTGCACAACTTCCAGATTCAGCCCTATAAGCAGGGCAATCGGTTTAACCACGATCCCAAGCGAGTCAAGCCGCTTCTCCTCCATCGGCGGGAGATCCGCAAGCTGGAATCCAAGGTTCGGATCAAGGGGCAGACCCTCATCCTCCTCAGTGTCTATTTCAACGACAGGGGCCTTGCCAAGGTGGAATTGGCCCTCGCGCAGGGCAAGAAACTCCACGATAAGCGGCAGAACGAGCGAAAACGTCAGGATTACAAGGACATGGCCCGCGTCCAGCGTCGGGGGCGCAGGGCATAGGATGGGTCATCCGAACCCTCTGTTGATTGTGTCGGGCGCGTGTTGGCTGCCATGCACACACGCTCCGGGCCACGCATCCGCGGGTGCATGACAGAATCGGCTGGGCAATGGGAGCCTGTCTCGCCGGGATCGAACATGAAAGCCCGGCTGAAGCCGGCTGATGGTGCCCTGCTGTGCCTTGAACCACCGACTCAAGTCGATGGCAAACAAACAAACTGCCGGCTGAAGCCGGCAAGAGAGTCCGCAGATTCTGTCCTGGACCCCGCATCCCCCGATCCGCCCTCGCGGGGGTGTCCAAAGCGTCCTGATTCCGATATTGTTCAGGCATGAAACCTGATCCTGTTCGATCCAAGCTTCGACGATTTATCCGTTATGGCATGGTTCTGCTCGCGACCGTCCTCGTGAGCATCGTGATCTGGGTTCTATCCACCGATGGTCCGGTCTATAACGCCGATGATGTGTTTCCGCCATCGGTCTATCCCAATCCCGAAAAGCAACCCCGGTTTGTTTTCTCGGACGATCTGAGATCGAATGATGTTTCGTTGAATCGCTTCGTCGACCGCTTTCTGCGTGCCTGTTCAGAGGGGCAGTATGATCAGGTTCGATTGATGCTCAGCACCCAGTCGGGTGATCCGCTCCTGCCAAAACGATTCGAGTCCACCTACAACGTATTGAAGGAAGCGCGGATTCGATCCATCAAGCGATTGCCCGATGTTCCGGAAATCGAAGGCCCCGCCTATCTTCTCACCGCCGAGTACGATCTTGAGGACTACGCCCCGAAACGAAAAAAATCGGGCCGGCAGATCCGGCTCGCCATCAGCCGGGAGCAGGGCGAGTGGCGCATCGGACCGATTCCCAAGGAGGCCTTCGCCCGGTTGCGTGCTTATGAGGCCGGTCTTGCCAAGGACTTGGCTGCCGGCGCGAAGGATTCGCCAAGGCCCGAAAACACATCCTCTCCCTCCAAGACCGCGGCCAACCGTCCCGTGCGTCTTGATCCTGACTAAATCGGACCCACCCCCGAGAATACCGGGAACAGCCTGAAAGCGGACGCTGACGCTATTCGGACTGTTGTCGTTATATCATGAAAGCCAGAGAGTTATCACTGATTGTCGATAATCTCAGGCCGTTTGTTTCCAAGTGGGTTATATCTTAGGTTTTCCCTGCGCATGGGCGAAAATATGGATGGCTGTGCTGGAAACAATTCGTACTGCGTGTGGCAGTGCTGAAAACGAGTAGTAGGGGCCAGCCTCGATCT
>JBHHUV010000325.1:0-3467 GCA_046754005.1 Phycisphaerae bacterium
CTCCGGATGCCGGGACGGCTGTCGGTCCACCGCCTGATGTGTCATGGACCCCGTGTGCCACTGCTTCAAGCAGTGCGCTTGACGGCAACCGTCGCCACCCCAATCCTCGCAACTCAAAGACACCATTACTTGGAAAACGATCGACCCAACCGTTTCGAAACAGCCTCGGCAACAATCTCAACCGTCAATTCCTCCATACACCGGTGCTGGTGCGCACACTGGCTGAGCCTGCGAAGATAGCACGGAGCGCACGCCAGATCGAGACGAAGCACATCTTCACCGCGGCCATAGGGGCCGGTGCGAGCCGGGTTCGTCGGGCCGAACAGGGCGACGAGCGGCCGACCATGCGCGGCGGCCATGTGCATCGGTGTCGAGTCAGCCGTGACAACGACGGCGGCCCGGTCGATCAACGCGGCAAGCTGGCGAAGCGTCGTGCGACCGCAAAGATTGTGCGCCGCCCCTGCCGAGGACTCCATTGCTTTTTGACCGGCATCCCTATCCGACGAGCCGCCGACAAGAATGCTCGAGATGCCATGGCGCTGTTTGATTTCGGCGGCCAGCCGGCCGAATCGCTCGTCTGCCCAGCACTTCGTCTCCCACCGCGTGCCGGGCACAAGGACGGCATAGGGCGACCTCGTGGCAGGCGAAGATGAGAATCCGTACGCGATGCCCACTTCCGCGAGCAGTTCAGCGGCATGGCGTCGATCTTCCTCAGTCAACGCGATAGTGAAGTCCAATGTGTGCGGCGCGGAAGGATCCAATCCCAGCATATCCGCGACCTGCCAGTTCCGATCGGCGGCATGAGTGTCCCGCGCAGCCCGAGGGATGGCGTGATTGTAGAACAGCCAGGCGAATTCGCGCGTATCCCGAAAACCGACCCGCGTCGTCGCCCCCGATGCCAACGCAAGAAATCCGCTGCGAAACAATCCCTGAAGATCGACCATCAAATCGATTCGCCGACGCCGCAATTCGCCGACAAACACGATAAAATCGCGCGTGACCAACCAGCTTCGACCCAACCGACCAAACCGCCGCCGATCAAACAGTATCACCTCGTCCAGCGCCGGATCGACCTCGATCAGATTGGCGAACGACGTGGCGACCAGCCACGCAAGATGAGCCTTGGGGTAGCGCTGCCGAAGACCGCGCAAGACCGGCAGCGCGTGGATGATATCCCCCGGCGAACTCGGCTTGATCAGACAGATGCGCTGGAAATCCCGGCGGGCAAGATCGCTCATGCCGGCAGTGTAAACTGAAGGGCCCGATCGGTCCCCGCCAGATCCTTGTGGCACCGGTCGAATTCAAGCCCTGCGGTCTCCGTAAACAAAGCCGTCACCGCTTCGGCCCGGCCCTCGCCGATTTCCAACAGAAGCGCACCCCCCGGCTTCAGACAGCCCCGCACCCCCTCAGCGATCCGCCGATAGGCGTCGAGACCATCGGCCCCGCAGAACAGGGCAATCTCCGGCTCGTAGTCGCGAACATTTTTCGGCAGCGTCTCCCGCTCGTGTACGGCAACATACGGCGGATTGGAGACGATGATATCAAATAGACAATCCGACGCGAAACCGGCATCGGACGATCGCGGTGGATCCAACATGTCGGCCTGAACAAAACGAACCCGATCGGAAACCCCATGCCGTTCAGCATTCTGCCGGGCCACCTTCAGCGCGGCGGCGGAGATGTCGGTCGCCACCGCGTGGACGGCCTCGTTCCGACGCGCAATCGTCACAGCGATACAACCCGAACCCGTGCCAATATCGAGCAGGGCATAGGAATCCAGAGGATGATCCGAACACCAGCCAAGCGCATGCTCCACGAGCAATTCCGTCTCCGGACGCGGAATCAGCACATCGGGCGTCACGAGAAAATCCAGCGAATAAAACTCCTTGCGACCGATCAGATAGGCGATCGGCCGATGCGCGGCCGCGGCCTTGACAAGTTCACGATAGGCGGCCCGTGGAGCCTCGGCCGGCACGTCACCGAATCGCGTATAAAGTTCGATCCGCCGACAACCCAGCGCCTCTGCCAGAAGCAGCTCGGCACAGAGACGTGCGTCTTCAATCTCCCGCGCATCAAAATGGCGACGCGTCCAATCAAGAAGCCGCCCGATGGTCCAGTCGCCGTTGGCCTGTTCCGTCTGTTCACTCATGCGCAAGTTGAAGTAGGATGGGTCATCAGACCCATCTGTTGACAGTTGAAGTAGGATGGGTCATCAGACCCATCTGTTGACAGAGTCCCACTGCTTCAACCAGTGCAATCCGCCGCACCAATCGCCAACCTCAGCGGAATGGATGCCCCCCAACATCATGGGAGCCACCCCTCATTCCGATTCGGACAGATACCGTTCTAACCGTTCGATTTCCTTGTCGCTACCCACGAAGAGGGGCGTACGCTCGTGGAGCGAGGTGGGTATCTTGTCGAGAATGCGCTTCGATCCGTCGGTGGCACGCCCCCCGGCCTGCTCAGCCAGAAAGGCGATTGGGTTCGCCTCGTACATCAGGCGCAGCTTGCCCCCGGGCGACTTGGCCGTCGCCGGATAGAGAAAGATGCCCCCACGTAGGAGCGTCCGGTGAAAATCGGCGACCAGCGAACCGATATATCGCGCCGAATAGGGGCCGGCCTCCTCGGTCTTACACCACCTCAGATAGTCCTGAATACCTGAGCAGAACGAGTTCCAGTTTCCCTCATTAACACTGAACATCTTCCCGCTCTGAGGCATCTTCACGTTTTCCTGGGCGAGGACGAATGCCCCGACCGTCGGATCCAGCGTGAACATGTGAACGCCCTGGCCGCAGGTGTACGTCAGCACGGTGCTGGAGCCATAGACGATATAGCCCGCGGCGAGTTGCCGATAACCCGGCTGAAGCACGTCTGCAACGGGATCGTTCCCATTGAAATTTCCCGTCTCCCGCTCGAAGATCGCGAAGATCGTTCCGACGGATACATTCACGTCGATATTGCTGGAGCCGTCCAGCGGATCGAAGATGACCACGTACTTTCCAGAGGATCCGGAGAGCACCTTCGGCTCATCCAGTTCCTCGGACGCGATGACGCCTACGTTCCCGCGATAGCCCAGGCATTGTTCGATCGTCTTGTTCGAGAGAAGGTCCAGCTTCTGCTGCTGTTCACCGTGGATGTTGATGTCGCCGGCCTCGCCAAGGACTTCAAGGATGCCGGCACGCCGCACCTTCGCGGAGATAATCCGCCCCGCCAGCGTGATCCCGGACAGCAACCAACTAAAGGAGCCCGTTGCGGTCGGATGTTGCCGTTGTTGATTGAGGATATGTTGCTGGACAGTGATAAACGTCCGTTCGGAGACAAGGTCAGATGGCAAAGCTGCTACTCCTGTTTCCACCATGTGCCACTGCTTCGAGCAGTGCATCGGATGGGTCATCGACCCATCTGTGAATCATGCTCGGGTGCCATGCTTACACGACCCGGCCTTATCGGGTCGGGTAAGCATGCCG
>JBHHUV010000326.1:0-3442 GCA_046754005.1 Phycisphaerae bacterium
GATCGGCATGCTTACCCGACCCCAAAGGCCGGGTCGTGTAAGCATGGCACCCGAGACATTTTCGCGATCCGTGGAGATTCTCAGTACCGGGGTATTCGGATGTGTGCCCCTTTGGAGCGTATGAGATGGCGTTTATCAAGAAACACCTGATGATCCTCGTATTTGCCCTGGTATGCCTGGGATCGTTGGGCATGGGGGGCTGGGTACTCTTTGGGGTCGACGCGGGCATCACGGAACAGATGCAGTCGATCCAGCATCTGATGCGAGACGTCCGGACACAGGGCAGCGGCGCGGCCAACCTGGACACCATCGAGGCACGGAAGAAAGCGAGCGAGGCCCATATCGCGCGTTTGAGCGAGTCGCTGGCGACGGCGCTGGGTGTTCAGAAGAACAATGCGTTCGAAAAGGGACCGAGAAAGCTGCTGGTTCCGGACGTTCTGCCCGAGCCAAAGGGTGAAGCGGACAAGTTCGATTTCAAGACCGCCTACAAACGTGCCTTCGGGCAGGTCATGGAGCGCCTCCACGGCGGAGACAAGGCTCGCCTCGCCGACATCACGGAGGCTCGTGCGTTCATCGAGGCTCGGAACAATACCGTGGCGCCTGACGTGGAAGATCCGTGGCGTCCGAAGTCGAGCGAACAGACCGAGGCAAGCGACAATCCGGATACTCAAGACCAGACGCTTCGGAAGTTTCTGAGTGAGTACCCCCAGGCTCGTGCCGCGGAAGTCGTGGCTCGTCAGCGTCGGATGTACGTGGATCGCGGCGCGATTCGCCCGCACTTTCTTCTGCGTTCGGACGATCCGCCGCCCGCGGTGTATATCTGGCAGGCCCAGATGTCGCTGTGGATCCAACAGGACATCGTCGAGGCTCTGGGGCGAGTCAACGACGAACGAGCGGACCAGCTTGAGGCCGAAGATCGATGGGTCGCCCACATGCCCGTGAAACGGCTCAAGCAACTGAGCATTCAGGGGTGGCTCGGGAAAGGGGGCGGCTCCAACGCGACGGGTACCCAGTTTGCCGAATCCTTTACCGGCCTGAAAAACGACAAGTCGCGGTTTATCGTCCCGATCAAGATCGATTTGTACGTGGAAGAGACCGCCCTGGCGAAGGTGCTGGAATCTCTGTGCGGGATCGGCTTCTACACGCCGATCCAGGTGGACTATCAGGCGGTCCGGCCCGATCCGCTCCAGGAAGAATACATCTACGGGGAGGCGCCGATGCTTCACGTGATTATCGACCTGGAGGGTTACTACTTTCGAAAGGTTTATGAGGATTGGATCCCCAAGCGTTTGAAGAAAATCCTGGAGCGTCCAGGTGCGAAGGAAGGCAGGGAAGGGCGCGGTTGATCCGAAGGGAATCTCCGCGAGACGGACGATTGGAGCCGTCCAGCATTACGACAATCGGCTGAAACCATCAGCCGGGGGAACTTTGTCATGGCTACGCAAAAAACCGGATTCGTCGATCAGCACATCGAGAAGGTCGTTGTCGGTGTGTGTGGTTTTATCCTGCTCGGCGCGGCCTGGTATTCATTCATGGGCAACCGGTTCACGGTAGACGATCTTGGCCCTGAAAAACTCTGTCGCAAGATCGGCACAGAGGCCGATCGGACGGTCCAGGCGATTCGAAATGCACGGCCGAGGAACAATAACGAATCAACGGAAAGTCAGAAAACCGACCCCGTTGGCGAGTGGTTCGGGCCTCAGTCGATCGGATTGAACAAAATCGCCCGTATTGAATATCCGTTTTGGCGGACACAGCCGTTTCCACCGCCGTTTCTGCCGGTCACGCTGACACCAGAGGAGGATCGCCGTCATCTCGCGAAGCTTGCACAGCCGGGGATTCCTGTCCTCACGATGGGCCGGACCGGATTCGATCTGCCCGTGACGAAACCCGATCTTCTCAACTACGATGGCAATCCTCCTAGAGATACGCTTCCGACCTCTGTCAGAAGCTGGGTTTCCGTTGCCGCGCAGGTGGATCTGATCGAACAGGCCATTCACTTCGGGACCGCGGATTATCCGGAGGGTTCGTATCTCACGATCGTGGGTGTTCAACTTCAACGGATGGACGAGTCGGAGCCGTGGCTTGGCTGGCGGGATGTGGACGTCTATCTGCCGTATCAACCTCCCAAGCGACCGGAGTTGGTGGATCCATCCACCGGTGCATTGAAGCTCAGTGCGGTTCAGGAATACCGCCTGTTGCTCGAATCCAAACAACGATATATCGCGCGTTTGGAATTGCCGGAGCGCGTTACGGGTGACCGGGTGGTCACACCGCCGATTCCCTATTATCCCGATCCGCCCCAAGCCGACGACGATCCGACAAAACTGGCCAAGAGCTGGCGTGCGCTGGCCGAGAAGGCCCTGAAGGGGAAGACACCGTTTGATTCTCGTGATCCTGATGCGGCCTTTATCCTGTCCCGCGCGGCGGTCAGCGCATCCGGGGTGAGCGCAAAGGAGCACGACAAGGCTCAGGCCATCCTCGACGAAGCGATGAAAACGCTGAAGAAATCCGCCGACCGCAAACAGTATGTGAAGGCTCCGTCTCGATCCGCGGATCGGTTGATGCCCATCGTGGCCCATGATTTTGATGTCATCCCCGGGCACACCTACGCCTATCGCATCCGTTACGAGGCCTTGAACAGCTATGCCGGTATCCGCGGTGAATTGAAGAACCCCGCGGACGCGGAGAAGTTGACATTGTTCAGCCCCTGGTCGCCCGTGAGCCGCAAGGTGGTTCCCCGGAGCGACATTTATTTTTATCTCACCAAGGCGAATCGAAAGCGGGGAGAGGCGACTGTCAGCGTCTATAAAAAGGGCCGTGGAGGCTATCAAGAGGCGAAGTTCAAGGTGAAAGTCGGTGATGAAATCGGCGGCGAGAAGCGTCTGGGCAAACCCAAGGGCGACTTTTCGACCGGCTCGGTCTGTGTCGATCTCGACTTCCGGCGAAAAGTGAACGGCAAGACAACGCTCGCCATGATCTACGTGAATCAAAACGACGGTAGTCTGCATGAACGTTTTCTGTCGATGGACACCGACGACGCATTCCGCAAGAAACTCACGCCGCGGCGCACCGCGCGGCGCTGAATGTTATTTTCATTCTTGTCTTTTCAGAGGATAGGGCATCAACGCAGCCGTTGTATCGCCCTTTCAGGGCTGGGTGAGTGTGATCGTGCTGACCCTGGGCGGCGCTGTGCTCTGCGGTGGGCTGACATGTTACGGCCCTTTCGGGGCGAACGGTATGTTGTCCATTCGCCATGGCCGCGCTTTGCTTGGCCATGCCACCCTACTGAGCGGCGCTGACCGTTATTTTCCATCCTTGTCTTTTCAGCAAGGATGGCGTTCCCGTATGGCCGTTGTATCGCCCTTTCAGGGCTGGGTATTTGTGCTCTCGATGACCCAGGGCGGCGCTGCGCTCTGCCCTGGGCTGACATGTTGCGGCC
>JBHHUV010000327.1:0-3432 GCA_046754005.1 Phycisphaerae bacterium
TGTCTGAAAAACTCAACCTCGACATCTTCAACCGCAACCTCGACCTCGTCGCCCGTGCCGTACAGGCGGACGAGATTTTCTCCTTCCTCACCCGCCAGATCACCATCCCCGCCTCATGCGTCGCCCTGATCCAGGGCCCCTCCGGTCAGCCGGCGGTCCACCCGGCCGGAACTGAAATTGACAAGGATCATGCGAGTGAACTGTTCTTCGTCCGGACGACACCGTTCGAACTCGAATACTCAACGAGTGGACTGCCCTCGAAGGATGGACACGACTTCTCCGCCTCGGTTCAGATGACCGTTCGAATCGCCCCCGAGCGCACCGAACTCGAGGCCTTCCGCCAGAACCTGCTCGGCAGCCGCCGCGAAGTCCGGCTGTCCCGATTGCACCAACACTGCGAGGAGGCGGTTCTCTCGGCGCTCAGTGCATTCATCCAATCTCGCGATGCCGCCGATCTTGTCACGCCCGATCGCTGGGGCGAATTCGATCCCGTCCTCGCTGAACATTTCAAACCCGTCGGTTTCGAGTCCGGCTTGGTTCTGGGGACCGATCCACGCGTCGTCTTCGAGTCCGCCGCCTATGCCGAGTCCCAACGCGAGGCCCGGGCCGATGCCATCAGGGAAAATCGAGACAAAGAGGAGGCCCTGCGCCGCGAGGCTGCTGCCAAGGCCCGCGCCGAACACCTCGCCGAAGTCGGGACGATGCTCGAGAAGGTCAAGGAGATGGCCGGCGACGGTGGGGCACTCGACGTCGCCGAACTGATAAAGACATTTGACACTACCCAACGCGGCCAACTCTACCACGGTCTCATGGCCCTACACGAACCCGAACGCCGGACGGAGGCCATCCTCGTCGTTGCCGGAAGTGAACTCCTCCGGTTCGATCCCGCCAAGACGGATGCACCCAAAAAGCGGCGAAAACTTCCCAAGGATGCCGGTGCACTGAGATCGGTTCGAGTGATGAATGATGAGGAGCAAGCCGACGTTCTCGTGGGGGCCCGGCATGGTGTGCATGTCATTGACCGGGAAAAGCACGAAGTTCGCACCTGCCTATTGAAAGACCGACCGGAGATCCGCGGCGGTGTCAATGCCGCCGTGCGACTCGGCGATGCTATCTATAGCACCCACTCCGAGGTTGGTCTGATCCGCTGGTCGCTCGACAAACTCGATTCGCACGAACTCTGCCTGACCGAGTTCACCGAGGGCAGCCGATCGGTTCGCGACGTGCAGACCGATCCCGCCGGTCGCCTGTGGTTCGCCGTCGATGATCTCGTCGTCGGCTGGACGCCCGAGCGAGCAGATTCACAAACCGCCATACAGGCCCCAGCCGAGGTAACCTGTCTGAGTGTGGCCGATGGCCACATCACCGCCGGTCTCCGCGACGGCTCCATCGTTCGCTGGCTGATCGGTGACGAGAAACGGATGGAGACGATTCGAGGCGCGTCGAGCGGCCCAATCCGCTCGCTGTCTTGGCTCAGCGGCGGCGGTATCCCCCGCCTGCTGGTCGGCGATGGTCGTCAACATCTGGACCTGCTGGTGCTCGGCGACAGCTATCGCGGTGAATACCGCTGTCTGCACAACCTTCGCTGGGGTTTCGCCGCCGAGGACCTGATCGTCGGCGTCAACGACCGCCGAGACCACCTGTTCCTCTGGCGGGTGGATAGCCCCGAATCGCCGACCAAGACCATCCCAGTAAGCCGTATCACCGGTCGCTCGATTCAGGACGTCGCGCTGTTGTAGAGATGGATAACGAAGAAACCTGCCGCTCGATCGGGCAGGAGAAACCACCGATTGTGAAGCGAAGGGATTAACCTTCGGCTTTCACCTCGACAAAGCGGGCGACGCTGTTCAAGTCGCGGATCAGGGCCGAGGTAGCAAAGAGATGGCACCCATCGCCCTTTTTGGGCTGAACGAGACGCGGTGCCTTGGGTCGGACCATCCAGATACGACCCCCACGATGACGACCTTCCATGTGAAGGGTACGAAGCTTCTTGCGGAATACCCGGGTTTTCCGATGAATCGGGTCTTTGGCAAAGACCCGTGAAAGCGTCTTGGCCGCGGCCTCGTTGGTGGGATCGGCCGTCACCGTGACGTGTAGCGTGCTGCCGGGTTTCGCGTCGATCGACATCTCTGACTCCTTGCAATGCTCCGAAACCCTCAAGTCTAGCATCTTCCAGGAAGAATGCAAGACGACTCGACAGGCGAACACGAACCGATGCCCATGACACAATCAGCGGTGTGAATGCCGGCTTCAGCCGGACTTGTGAGGCCTGTAGATCACCTCTCAAACCCTAGACCCACACCCGCAAGCGACGCTATTTGATTGAACCGGAGATATGCGATGCCGCGGAGTGGGTGGGATTCGCTGATCCGACTGTGGAATCGGGAGGCAACCGCCGCGAAGTCGTGTCCGTCGATGTCTTCGGGGGAGTATTCAAGGGCAACGACTCAGCGGAAGTGGGTTGTTCGTGAACGTTGGGACTGTCAACCACCGAGGCCGATGCCTGTTCAAGGATGCCGGACGACGAACGGGATGGCGATTCACCGTCTTCGGGTCGATTTCGTTTCCGAAGGTTGTGGTAATACTCCCAGACAACCCAGATGATGAGGGCCAATGCGAGCAGCGAGAACAGAACGATTGTCGCGATCTTGGCACTCGTGAATACCTCTCCGATCTTTGTGTTGAAATACCAGCCCGCCCAGATCCACAACGGAACGGAGATAAACGCCGCTGAACCGTCAAAGGCCAGCAGCTTCCAGTAGGGAATCTTGAAGACGCCTGCGGTCATAAAGAGGACTGCCCGCAGGCCCGGCATAAAGCGGCCAAGAAACAGGATCTTGGCCCCGTGGTGCTCATACTTTTGCCGAGCCTTTTCGATGAGCCACGGCTTGGCGATCCGCCTGAACCACCGACGCTCCATGATGTCGGCGCCGTAGCGGCGGCCGAGAAAGAACAGGGCCGAGTCCCCGACGATGACGCCGAAGATCCCCGTGAACATCATCAGCGTGAGGTTCCCGTCGGTCCGGCTGACCACCAGTCCGGCGAGGATAAGGGGAATGTCTTCAGGAAGAGGCAGACCGAGACCGGCCGCCATCAGGATGAGGAACAGCCCCAGATAGGACCAGTGACTCAGGAATTCCCAGACGATTTGTTCCACAACAGGCTCCGGGGAGGCGGGGGGCGCTCAATGAGATCCGGCGATTGCGAGCGAAACGCCCACGTGCGCTCCCATAGATGCATCGGTTCTTCCAGCGATTCGATCGAGTGCAGCGGTTGCACCAACTCGGACGCGCTCTTCTGGATCAGATTGTAACATTCTCAGCCAGGCTTGGCGCTGTGGGTCCGGTATCGCCGAGACGAACTGAACCAGCCACACCCGCCGGGCAACACTCAGCTCCGCCAGCCGCCTTTGCATCTCCTCACGACCGGGAT
>JBHHUV010000328.1:0-3428 GCA_046754005.1 Phycisphaerae bacterium
CACCGTTTATCGACTCAGTCCTAAGCCACAGCGGCTCACGCGCCCTGAAAGGGCGACGAAAATCAGCAAACCTGGGACAAAGTTGTCGCCATGGCTCTGATCACAAAATTGAATATTGAATGATCCAGCCGATCTGAAATGTCAAATATCAAATCTGAAATCTCCGGATCCCACCCGACCGATCCCCTACCCCTACCTCTTCATCTTCTTTTTTTTCTTCTTCTTCTTCTTCTGTTATTTTGGCTTTTTGACGTTTTGACTTTTTGACGTTTCGACGTTTCCCTACGGCCCCGGTGGACATTCAAAATTGAACATCGCGTTCAACAGGAACGGCACATCCCCCAGGCTGATGATCCCGTTGCCGTTCAGATCCGCCGCACAGGCCACCGGGTCCACGCTCGGATCACCCGGCAGCAGGAGTTGGTCGATGAATCCCTGGATGTCCTCCCCATTCAGCAATCCGTCGAAATTCATGTCACCCTTGCAGCCGCAGATATCGGCCGCCAACGGCGCGCAGGCTCCGGTCATCAACGCATTGAGCATGAGCGGCACGTCCTCCGCGCCGATCAACCCGTCGCCACTCAATTCGGACGCGCACGCCGCCGGTAGAAGCAGGGGATCGCCGGGAAACAGAACCTGATCGACGAATCCTTGGATGTCACCCCCGTCGACCAGGCCGTCCTGGTTCACATCACCCTTGCAGGCACACACGGTGACCGCATTCAGCGAAAACGCCTCGATGATGTTGATCGAGCTGCCCCCGTTGCCATCGATCACAAACAGCCGTGTGATCGTCTCACAACCCAGCACCGTGGCCAGAGGGTCGAGATCAAAATAGATTACCGTAGCAACGCTATCGTGCGGAGGAACGTCGACCGAATCGATATCGGCTCCCTCAAAACCGCCCGTGAAGCTCAAAAACACGAACTCGCCGGGGACCACCGTGGCCCCAACGCTGACCTGGCCGACCTCCACCACCAGGCCGAAGTCATCGGTGTTGCCGGTTTCCAGCGTGCCGAATTGCTGAACATTGGTGTCGAGCAGCGCCAGCTCAAAGCCCCGCGTCGTATTGACATCCGACAACCCGCTGTTGGGAACAGCCACCGCGCCCGTCGGGCTTGCATAATACACCCGCTCGGTAGGCACGAAGGTGCCCCCGCTGGTGAATGTCTCGGCGATGTTGAGTTCGACCGCAGCCAGCGCGGTCATCGTATTGTTGAAGGCCTTCTTGTAGGTCCGCAGGCCGAAAACCTCCTCCGCCGAATTGGCAACGGTCGTCACCAGATCATCGAGCCCAGCGGGCGAAATGGGGTTGATAAAGAACAATGGATCCGTCGGCATGTCGTCCTCCATGGCATCGACCAGTAGGGGGTTGGACAGATCTGCCATCGGGTTCAGCAACAGTGCGCCGTTGTGCCGTTCATCGTCTACAATCCCACCGAGATTGTCGGCCACGAATTGCGCCAGGCTGGTCGAGAGAAACTCGTTCATCACAGCCGGATCTTGGGAAATCCCCTGAACGGCCGCGAAGGCCGTTGCCTGAAACGGCATCAGCAGGGCGTCCTGCCCCATCATCGGATCGATCGCCCGGATCGTCAGCGTCGTCGATCCATTCGGATTCACCACCGGCGGATCGCCTGCCATCGTATTGATCGCATCGAGTGTCGCCGACACCGTCGCCAGGCTGCCATCCACCACGCCTGCGGGAACCGTCACGCTGAATTGAGGATAGACCGGCGTCTGCCCCGTCACAACAGTCGCAGGATCGCCTACCCCAGCGGTTGCCACGGCGGGGTTGCTCGACGCACCCATCGTCGCGCTGACCTGCATCCCGAAATGGCCGCCGGCATTGGCGCAGACGACCCCCGGTCGCCCCGTCGTTCCCGTCAACACGTCCATCATCTGAACGATCGGATCGGCGACGGCCAGCTCCGGCGGGCTGTCGGTAAAGTGCACCCGCCCCGGCGTCGGAAACAAAGGACCGACATTGGTAATCGTGCGATAAGCGCCCAGCGCGTCGACGACAGGATCCTCGTTAAAAAGAATACCGTCCTCGGAGGTCTTCACCACATCCACGAACAATCGGGCGAAGCCGTGCTTCTTGCCGTAGTCGATCTGCGGAACGATCAGGCTGAAGGCCCCACCCAGGGTAAGTTCATTCTCAAGGTCGATGTCGTTCCCCGTCGGCGCCGCGTAGGGTTGCAAGAGCACGTCGAACTTCGCGTGATCATTCCCGGCGAAACCATCCAGCATCGCGCTCACCCCGAGAACCGTTCCCGTCGCCAGCGACGGATCAGCGCTGCCACCGACGGGAATGTGTTTGTCGTCGAAGAGTTCGACATAGCCGAAATCGTCCCGGTTCACCAACAGGTAGGCCCCCGAGCCGTTCTGGATCATCCCGCTCGAGGCCTCGCTCGGCATGTCGATAAAGGAGATCGCAAGCGGAACCGGAAAGTTCGTCGTCCCGGAAAACTGGGCCCCGTTCAGCGCGATGAAGACAAAGTCCGGCGCAGAGGTGATACCCCCGTCGATCAGCGCGACCCGCGTCGAGGGCGTCCCCGCCAGATCGGTCGGCGGATTGCCCACATAGTCAACCCAACCAATAACGACCGCGCCGCTCGGCGGCCGAGCGATCGCCCCAAAGGTGAGGCCATTGTTCGGATCGAGATCGAAGGTCGGCAGATCGATACGATAGTTAACTAGCCCGGCGCCCGAACTTGTAAAGTCGCCCTCGACCTCATAGAAAGTGAGGTTCAACGCGTCCGGGTTCAACGCAAAATCGAGATCGGCCGCGGGCGGCAGGTAGATCTCAATGTATTCCTGATGCAAGTTGGCCGGATCACGCCCAACAGGTCCGTCCATCAGACCCACGGGATTCGTGAAGACCTCGGTGATGACAGGATGGTCCGGTACCTGGGCCAGGGCGATGGGTACCCCCAACCACAACAGGATCGAGAACGCGATCCCCAAAATCAATGTGCGCGTATATGCCATGAGTGATTGATCCTTCTCGATACAGCGTATGTGTACGCTGTCCACATCCAATCGATTGATAGGTAGCATGAAGTGTGCCAAAGGTGTACAAACTCTCCACACCCCAAAGATCGGACCTGGTGATGACCCACTCCGGATTGTTTTCAGCCGCTGGATGGCGTCGGATCGCTATCGATCGATGATGTGTTTATCCTGACCCAATCACACGTGTGTACTACCACACAACTATCGGACCTCGGATATAAGGATTTGCATCATTTCCTTAAGGAATTCCTGCCGGCCTCAAGCGTTTTTCCGGGCACCACCCTCACACGTCCCACCCCTATGGCGCGACTGGGTGGCATCCTCAAACCCCAAGGAACGCCTCGAATGCCATGTTGGATCAAGAATCCCCTCACCCCGAATAGCGCGAAGGGTTTAATCCCTCCTCACCC
>JBHHUV010000329.1:0-3427 GCA_046754005.1 Phycisphaerae bacterium
GGGCGCGTTTATCGATACTTTCGTCAACGGTGGTGGTGGCCTTGATTCCGCCATAGGGCTGGCGTTCGGACCGGATGGCAACTTGTACGTGAGCAATGCAAGTACGGATGAAGTCCTCCGCTACGACGGCCAGACTGGCGTCTTCATCGACGTCTTCGCTTCCGGCGGTAGCCTGGACTCCCCATCCGGCCTGGTCTTCATCAGCCAATGTTCCATTGAGGGCGATGTCAATCAGGACGGCGCGATAGACGGCGATGACATCCCCGGCTTTCTGGAATGCCTGTTGACGGGCGGCTCGGTCGGTGGCGACTGCGCCTGCGCCGACCTGGACGGGCTCGCGGGGGTGGACACCGGCGACATCGGCCCGTTCGTCACCCTGCTGCTGGGGTAGTAGTTCGCATGGTCGGCGGGTTGGGCATGGCCCGTCGAGTGTCTTATCAGAGTGTGGGTTTTTACGCATAGGGCGTCAACCGTCTCATGCGCGCCAATTTGGGTCACTTGGTAACGTTGGGCCGGGGGGACGAAGGAGGTTTTCACCCATGTCTCTCAGGAAGCAGACTCACCCTGTCTTGTCGGGATCTATTTTCCTGGTTTCCATCTCATTGGCTTTTGCTTGGCCATCCATCACATATGCGACTGACTGCGATCCGTGCCCGGTCTGCCCTTCCTGCCGACCGATTCGAACCAATGTCGTTGTCGGTTGCGAAGTTGTAGAAGGTGGCAGCCCTATGGGCTTTGATGCAATTAATGAAGCGGAGATGAGCATCGCGATCAATCCGACGAACCCGAACAACATCGTGATCGCCGCGCACTCGCCCGACCATAAACTCATGCATGCCTTTTTCTCGACCGATGGCGGAGAAACCTGGACTCTGACAAAGATAGGATTGAATGATGAGGATCTGGATGGCGAGGATGATCCCGTTGAGCCCATGGACTTCAGAAATGATCCCTCCGTTGCCTTTGACGCAAATGGAAATGTATATGTTGCCTATATTCCCTGGATAGATTCAACCGACGCAGGTCAGATCGTTGTTGCCAAGAGCACGGATGGGGGGAAAACGTTTTCTCAGTTTTGTGAAATCCTCACGAATTGGTCGATTCGTGTGGACAAACCCTATATTACGACCGGTGTCGATCCCGGTAATCCCAATCAACAGAATGTCTATGTAGTCTACACCGATTCGTATGGTGAGATCTTTTTGGCTACTTCTATAGATGGGGGGCTGAAAGGGAAAAGGGGTCAGGCTACTTTTTCGCCCTCTGTCTCGGCCGACCGCGCGGGCGAAGCGTCGATTCGATGCCCAGGCGATCGGCCGTACGACGCTGCCATGCCTGTTTCCCGAAAGGCGTGCCCCGATTCACCGAACGGCGGAGCGACTCCAGCTCGACATCCGTCTCCGGTCGGTTCACCCGGCGGATCCAATCTCGCGGTCGGTCGAGCGGCCCCTCACTCAGCCAGAACGGTCGATCCGCGCGAGGCCACCAGCGTAGACTGGACCAAGGCCAGTCCTGGGCGCGTTTGACCAGATTCGCCCTCAACGGGTTGCGTTCGATATAGCGGAGCACGAGATACAAATGTTCGTCGGCCTCGATGGGGAACGACTTGTAGCGGCCCTGCCAGACATGGCCGCTGCCGTGGTAGTGGCCATGATACCGGCGGACGTGAGCGGTCATGAGCCACTGCATCCACCGGCTCAGGTCGCCGGTCTTCCTCGGCTGAAGGGCGAGGTGGAAGTGGTTGGGCATTAGACAAAAGGCCAGCACACGCATGGGCAGGCGCTCGCAGGCTTCGCCGATCAGTCGGGCGAAGGCCATATAGTCTTCATTCTTGTGGAATACCTCGGTCCGGCCATTCCCGCGGTTGAGCACGTGATAGCACCCTCCAGCCGTCGAGATGCGATTCGGTCGCGGCATGGCTATACTATGCGCGATCGTGATGCCAATGTCAACGCAAAAGTAGCCTGACCCCTTTTCTTTCCCTTTTCTTTCTCTACCGCTAATCTCGACGATTCGATCTCCCTCGATGGCAACGCGTCGTATCAGAGCAACATGCCGTTGTCGATGTCGCACCGTTTGTTCCCGACGATCGCGGTGTATTGGATGGGCTGACGGCTGGTTCCGACACGGTGTTGGTAACGCTGCGTCTTGCGAACCTCAAGCGTACTGTCGGCCATGACTGATTGGATCAGGCGCGCGAAGCCACTGGTGTCGTCCTGATCGAGGAAACTCGACTTGATGTTGAAGGCGATCCATCCACCCGGCTCAATCAGGTTGTAAGCGTTGGCGAACGCCTTCGTTGGAATATCCCCGAAACCAAGAGCAGCAACGCAGGTCAGGCAGTTGAACCCGTGCCCTGCGAGTTCACTTCGATCCCTCTGGCTCAATCGCGTCATATCAACAACATGGTAGTCAGCATAAACGTCCGGGCGATCGCGTTGTGTGGCCTCAGCGGCGGCCTCAATGATGTCTACGCCAACCACAAACTCGACGCCGATGTCGACGAGCTCTTCGCCGACCATGCCGTTTCCGGCACCGAGATCAAGTACACGAAGCGTACTTGCCGGCGTATCGCAATCGTCCAACTCAGCCTCGAAGAGCTTCCTAATTCTGGCGGGGGAGTCGCACTTGAGGATGTCGTATATGAGACGCTCGTACAGCCCGGGCACAGCAAAGAGTTCGTCGTAATCATGCAGGCGAATCTCACGCCACTCTCCGTTCAGGCGGATCACGCACCATTCTTCATCCTGCGTGAAGGAAAGATCCCCCGGGGGCAGCGCGATTCGGAGGTCGTTGCGTAAGTTCGTCCGTTGCTCAATGTGCGTGCTCGTCGCCACGGTCATACAAGAAGCTCCTTGCGGGTTCGTCAGTGAACTGTCAATGTCTTCGCGGAAATTGCCGCTGAGTCACCCGACTCCGCAGCGGGCTCTGTCGGCGACGTCACAGGCGCTGCTGCTTGCGTCGCCGCATCCAACGGCCCAGGCACCAGTAGTGGTGAAGCATCGAGGGTCTCCGCGTCCATCATCGCCGCGATGCGCTGCAACGTTGCCAGGATCGTGGTCTGCTCCCAATCCTCCAAGCTAACCAGCTCTTGTCGGAACCGGTCTTGCAGGAGCGAGGGAGCCTCCGCCAGAACCTCTTCCCCGTCGCTGGTGAGGCGGATTGTTACACTTCGCCGGTCCTGCCCGTTCCGAGTTCGATCGACCAACCCTCTCTTGGTGAGCCGATCCAGGATGCCTGTCACGGTGGGCCCGCTGAGATGGACCGCCCTGGCAAGGACGCCGGTCGAGGACTCACCCAGGCTGGCCACCGCCTGCAGGGTCGCTAGCTGCGGTCCCGTAAGCCCATGCTCCTCGGCGAGCCGCCGAGAATGGAGATCGACGGCGCGCATGATCCGGCGAATCGCCGCGACGATCTGGTTTTCCAT
>JBHHUV010000330.1:0-3412 GCA_046754005.1 Phycisphaerae bacterium
CGGCGGTTGAGCGTCTCGCGTCAATGCTCGAGTGATCCGTCGAGCGCGGACGGCACAGGGCGTCCGACGGGGGACCTAGCCCGTGCCCTGTTCGCGTCCTGTGTGACGGATCACGACGCGCCATGCCTCGCCGGAGCGATTGGGGTGATCGAGGCGATGGGGTGGACCGAGGCACTCGGCGAGCAATCCGGCGAACAGTGCGCATCGCTGGTACATACCGATCGAAAAAACCTCGAACACAAGGCAGTCGGCATAGCGTTCGACGATCAACCCACTGAGCGCATCCCCCTCGGCGTGAACGAGTCGATAGGCATCGGTCATCTCGCTCAATCTCAATCGTTCCCGGAGCGCGACCGCGCGATGCAGGTGTGATCGCCAGTAATCGTCGTCCACGAGTCGATCGCCATGCACGAGCATCCGAACAGCGATTTGCGAGTTCGGGCTGTAGAGTCCGCGGCCAAATCGTTGTCCGTGCTTGTCATAGACATTCACGACATCGCCAGCCCGCGCGTCCGGATCGGCTGTCCGCAGCATGCGTTTGTAGATCAGGGGGTGCGTTGTGGCGGACCGGAGCAGAACCCACGGAGATTCGGCACCGCTCGGAGGGCGAACCGCTGCGGACTGATCGCGCCGAGAGCGGTTATCGGAAGAGGCTTTTCCTTTGCCTGCATGATGGTGCATGGATTCATCGTCGCAGCATTGGGACCGCGTCGCAAGGGGGCCTCCCCGGAGGGGTCTATGACAGTTTTCGCGACCTGCGAATACGGCGCAGGATAGTCATCTGACCCATCTGTTGATCATGCGGACCAGCATGAAGGCATGGGAGCCCCATCCTTTCTCAATAGAAAGACGGGGAATCAGCATTCAATTCGAACCCTCCCGGCCCGCCGGGACAAGCGAATGAGGTCGATAGTCCACGGCCTGCTCCGGGAGAACCCCACGCTGACATGCCGGGGCCCTGAACAACACCCGCAGATTGTGTTATGGATCCGATATTTCCGATAGCGTGAGGTTCGATCGACTCGCCCGGCCAATGGGTTCGGGTGTTGCCAGGATATGTTATCGACACTTGTAAAGATCATGTTCGGATCATCCATTCCTGAAATGGCGGGATTTACTTAAAGCATGCTGCTTGTATTACAGGCATTCCCAATTAAAGGCACGCATGGCGAGTCCGATCAGTCCTGTCCGAGATTCGCCGTGATTCATAACCCATTTTAGAACAAGCAATTCCGAGTATTTCTCCCTGACGTCCGCCGTAGCTGGCACGGGGTTTGCGGCGATTTCTCCTCGCCGGAAACCGTCAGGTTCCAGAAGTGGACATGAATGCGCAACGCAGTGGGTCTGCATCGCGCATGGCGTCGGTGTCCCCGTCCAATAAGGCCAGAGTGTCGCGAAGGCACAACGCATTTGGAGTATAAGGTCCGGATTCCACTACCTACAACGAATGGGTTCTCACAACATCGAATCACAGGCCTACCATGGATCAGAGGTTGGATCCAGGCCGGGAAGAAATAAGTCGTCAGTGCGCGGAATTCTCTTCCGCAGCGCCAATGGATCGAACCACCCATGAAGGGTGCGATCTCGACTGTATTGCATCTGGAGAAACAACCACCGGAGGAGAGACAGGGTTCACGTCGCGAGGGGGGGCTTGCGACGTGAATTGATCCATCCCGATGGCGCGACGGGGAGCGGGAGTATAGCCCACGCCGACCGTGCGTCGCTGGGGTGATCGTCGCGAATCGGGTGAGTGTATGAATCAGCCAGGCTCATGAAACCGTTTTGCTGATTCTGAAAGACCCGACGAACGAGGCCAGGATAACGGATTTGGTTAGACCGGTTGGTCGCCCTCAAACGACTTGGCGATCACCAACGCATCTGTTGGCCGATTGAAGGCCGCTGGAGAGGAACGATTTATGCCCCCCGTGATCAGCATTGCATTCCCCCGTCGACGAATTGGCCTCCCTCTAATCGCGATCATCTATTCACTGACACTTTTCAGCGCCTCCGACGCCTTGGGTCAGTCCTCCGGCGGTGTCTGCCTGAGGACGATCACCGCGGACGTCGTCGCGTTGGACCAGCCCTTTTTCTGGAATCGACTCGGCGTATCCCAGCCCCAGGGGATGATGTTCGCCCTGCTGGAAGATGTGGTTGGGCTGGATGGCGGGGCACCCTCGGCCGGAAATGTCCGCCTTCGGGATGGAAAGCGCCCACGGCCCATCGTGCTGCGCATGAATGCAGGCGATTGTCTGGAGATACACTTTCAGAACTTCTTGAGTGCGTCTCGAGTCAATCTCGCACAGCCCGCAACACGGACGGCGTCCATCCGGGCGATGGGGATGCAGTTGGTCAACAGCATCATGGACGACGGCTCGTATGTCGGCGCCAACGAAAACAGTCTGGCTGCTCCGGGCAGTGGAGCGACGTACACCTTCTTTGCGGAACGGGAAGGCACCCATCATCTCTACAGCGCCGCCGCCACCATCGGTGGGGAAGGCGACGGTGGCTCGCTGAGCGCCGGGCTGTTCGGGGCCATCAATGTCCAGCCCCAAGGAGCGGAATGGTATCGCAGCCAGGTCAGCCGATCCGATCTGGATCTGGCCACCTTTGATTTCACACTCGCCGGCCATCCGATCATCGACTACGACGCGATTTATCCCGCGGGCCATCCGCTGGCCGGGCGCCCGATATTCAAGATGCTCGATGCGGGATTCCAGATTCGCCACACCGATCTGACAGCGATCATCACCGGGCCGGGCCGGGGCAACTTCCCGCCCGGCACCTATACACCCAATCCGATCTATCCCGATCGCCATCAGCCCTTTCGCGAGTTCACGATCATCTATCATGGCGAGATCGGCGCGGTACAGGCATACAGCCTATTCACCGATCCAGTCATGGCCCACACACTGGGCAGCGTCGTGGATGGCTTCGCAATCAACTACGGCAGCGGCGGCATCGGAGCGGAAATTATCTCCAACCGGTTCGGTGTCGGCCCCATGTGGGATTGCAACGAGTGCAAGTATGAGGAATTCTTCCTGTCGGCGTGGGCGATGGGCGATCCGGCGATGGTCGTCGATATTCCGGCGAATGCCGACCAGACCGGCGATGGCACGGTCACACCCGGCCCCAAGGCCACGATGGCCTACTATCCCGACGATCCCTCGAACGTCTATCACAGCTACATCGGCGATCATGTAAAGTTCCGCCTGTCGCACGGCGGCCCGAAGGAAGAACACCTTCACCACCTGCACGCACATCAGTGGCTCTATTCGCCGGATAGCGACAACTCCGCCTATCTGGACAGCCAGGCCATCGGCCCGGGTTCCGCGTACACATTGGAGATCCCCTATCGCGGCAGCGGCAATCGCAACCAGACGGTGGGAGACTCGATCTTCCACTGTCACTTCTA